>OMVC01000062.1 GCA_900314375.1 uncultured bacterium | reverse complement strand
CGATAGTGATAATTAAGAAAATTACACCACCTACAATCATATTTCCGCCCGTAACGAATTCGCCAAAAGCCTGAATAACTTCGCCGGCTTGCCCTTTTGCCAAAATTAATCTTGTTGAACCGATTGAAAGACACAACCTAAACATTGTACCGACAAGTATAATTGATGGAAATGATGATAATTCAAGTGTCTTTTGTACGTACAGTGCGAACATCAAAAGTACAATACCAAGTGTTATATTTAAACAAATACAAATATTAATTATCCATGTAGGCAGTTCAACAAGCAATATGACAATAAGAAACAGTACAAATACTGCCATAAAAATTTCACTTATCGGATTTTGATTACTTGCTTCCGGTGCTGCCATTACAATTCCTTCAATACTTTTGTTATTATATCAAGTTGAGTTTCTATAGTTGCATCTATTACGCCGTTTGTTGTTGTCACAAGACAACCGCCCTCCATAGTATTTTCATCAGGCATAATAATTACTTTTGCATCCAAGCCTACATTCGACACTTCTTCAGGTACTCTCTGCTTTAACATTGCTGCTTGTGAAGGGTTAACCTTTAGCATTATCTTGGCTTCCTCTTTTGATAATCCTTTTAATATTTCTCTTATATTATCAAGGATTATTTCAGGGTTTTCAGATACTTCTTTCTTAATGATTTTTTTTGCAATATCAAAACTTATTTCTAATACATCAGGAGCTATTGAATCATAAACATCCTGCTTTGCCGTAAAAAATACATTCAATGCATCTTTTATTTCCTGCAAATCTTCTTTTGCAGTTTCAAGCCCCTCCTGATAACCTTCTTTCGCCGCAGACTCACGAATTGCATCAGCTTCTTCACGTGCTCTTGATATTAAATTTCTATCATCAATTCTGCGAAAGCCGCGTCTTCTGTCCCCTCTGCGCCGCTCCTGACGTTGCTTAAAATCAATATTATCCAAGTCAAATAAGTCGATTTCCTCCTCTTTAGGTTCGACTTGTCCTTGCGATTCGCCCTGCTCTTGTTCGGGCAAAGAAGGCTCTTTCTCTGTTTGAACCTCCGCCCCGTCTGTTTTTATTTTTTTCTTTTTTATTATCATGATACAACATTATTATACAATACTTTGCAAGTGTGAGGCAACAATACTTGCAACCTTTGGTGGAATTTTATCATAAAATTTATCTTCCAATGCATTAAAGACCAATCGTTTCACATTTATGCGCTCTTTTATCAGTAATCGCTCCAAATCTTGCTCTGTATATTGAGATGCAAAATCTTTAATCTTTTTAACAACCATTTCCGGAACAACATCAGTACTGCGCGGAAGATTCATTTTTATTTCATACAAACAGCGCATCGTATTTTGCGCACCGACTTTTTTTTCTAAATCAGGAACTTGCATGTACTTAACAACGGCTTCAGCATCATCATCATCTAATTTGTTTAGAATTGTTTGAACTCTGTCACGATTCATTCGATTGAACAACATTGCAACCGTAGCTAGTTTTAAAGATTTTGAGCCTACTTTATTTGGATCTGTTTGTGAAACAGGGGCAGCACCATCTGCAACTTGAGGAAGATTTGGCTCTTGGTTATTGGCTTGTCCGATGTTTTGAGCTTGGGCCTGTTCAACTTGAGCTTGTTCTTGCATTTCCTGCGCCATTTTATTCATATTGGATTGAGAGGCTGCAAACTCCATCAAACCTTCATCAATAATACCTTTGTTTTTTAATTCCGTAATAGCATCAACATAAGTTTTGTTTACATGATGTTCTATAAGTTCAATAATTTTATCTGTCGGAAGTCCTTGCGAAAAAGTTTGTTTTGCGATTTCAAATATTGTATATGCAATTTTTTGCATAATGGAATCCCAATATTGACGAGGTATCCCGGAACGAATTATATCTATCGATTTATGAAAAGACCACTCCGCAATAATTTGAGTAATATAAGTTGATTGTTCTGCATTAAAATTCAACGATTTATCTTCGGCAAGAGTTTTTCCTGCCATCATCGAAAAATTACCTAAAGTATTTATTACATATTGCTTCTGCTCATCATTAAAATCCTGCGGAACAAGTTCTTGAGCTTGCATCGCAAGATTTTGCGCAAAACCTTCATAATCGAAATCTTTAGTAGCCATTAAGGTTCTCTCCCTTGACCTGCAGCTGTATTATTTTTAGAGCCGTCTTCAATCCAGCTCTTTATACTATCTGCATTTTCTTCACCCAACTGATTTGAAATAGAATCTAACGATTCAAGCAATAAGTTTTCATCAAACATAGGAATTTGTTGCTGTACGCCTGTCTGTCGCTGATTTAATAAATCCTGTGCAAGTTCGGATTGTCTTTGAGTCAATTGACTTGCGCGTGAATTTATATCATTTAATTGACGTTCCTGTTCCATTGCTCTGCGGCGAAGTTCTTCAACTTCCATTTCGTTTTGTTCTCTCAATTGTTTTACTTTATTTGAAACAGCTTTAAATGTAATTATGATACCGATTGCAGTGATAACAAGCGCCAACCACCAAGGATTCCCTGTTTCATCGACTCTCGGTAAGTTTTGCTGCTTATCAGGAGATAAGTACGGGTCATTAGAATTTGAATATGCTATTGAAACATTTGCTGCAGTGACTTTTGGACTTGCGGCACGTGCAATTAAGTCTTTTAATGTTTCGACAGTCATATCAGCAGGAATACTGTTTCTGTCCAAAGTAACAGCTATTGAAATATCTTCGACAACTCCCGGTTTTATATATTCATTTGTTTGAGTTTTCGTAACACCATATTGAGTTTCTGTTGCTTGTCTTGAATAATTTCTGTCTTGAGCTGCGCTATTGCCTGTATTTGGCAAACCGTTCGGCAAATACACACTAACAGCACTCATACCCTGACTTTGATCTCGAGTTTTATCACCTAAACCTTCTGAAAAAGATTGTTCAGACACTGCGGTTTTTCTTTGAGGATCATAGTCTATTGTAAATCTTTCTACAGGAGTTTGACGCAAAAATGTACTGACAGTAGCTACATAATTCCCCGGTCCAACCAGTCTGTCTAACTGTTTTGCGATTTTTTGCTGCATATATTTATCGTTTTCTTCCAGTTTTTGCAGCATTTCGTCTTCTGCATCCATAACACTGTGGTATGTATTACCGTTTGTATCCGTTATTGCAATATTTTCAGCCTTCAAATCAGATACGCTGCCTAACAACAGATTGCTTATTGCTTTAACCTTGCCTTGGTCTAATCTTTCTCCCGTCGGCATTACCAATTGTACTGTGGCTGTTTGAGGTTTTTGTTCGTCAAACATTGAACCGTTTGAAGGTATTGAAATAAAGACCGTAGCATTTTGAATAGGCGGTATTTGTTTTATTAATCGTGCTAACTCACCATTCATTGCCCTTGCAAGACGAATTCTTTTATCTTCTTTTGTTGATGTAAAATCACCTTTATCAAAAATTTCCAACCCTACATTTTGATCTACCAAACCTGATTGAACAATTGCAATTAAGGCTTTATCTCTATCTGTTATAGTACATTTTTTTGTCAATGTGGAACAGTTCGCTTTATTAAGAACGAGCTTTGATTTTGTACCATCCAATGCACGTTCAACCGTTATCCCTTGCTTTGCAAGCATTGCTTGAATTTCTAAAGCCTTGCCTATATTATCCGTAGTTAATAATTCAACATTCGTTTTTAACGGTTCGGAGCCGACAACAGTAGCATTGTTATCACCTTTTCCGCCGCCTGCTAAAACAGCAATTAATATGATTACAACAACTAAAGCGACAACACCGCCTATTATACCGTATAGTAATGTTTTATTTGCTAATATTTTACTAAAATCCATTTCCGTCCCACTGTCTGTTTGCTAAATTTATTATTATATATTAATTTGCATTACTCTGTCGTAAGCATTGATTGCTTTACCAACCATTTGAGTTGCAAGGTTTACGCTGATTTCTGATTTTGATATTGCTATCATAACATCGTGAATATCAACGTTCTGATTGCCTTGCATGACATCTTTCAACAAGTTATCAGGAGCATTGAGTTCTTGATTGAAATTTTCCATCAAACCGGAAAATACCTGTTTAAAATCCTGTGTTTCAGGTTTTTCAACTCTATCTAAACGAATACTTGGCATATTATACCCAGAAGCAAATTTTGTATGCTGTATCCTGCCTGCCAAGTCATATTGCGGAAAATAACTGTTGCTCATAATAACTTTTCTACCTCTCTACTTTATAATAATGCATTTTTCGTATTTTTATCAAGATTTATATTAAAAATCAACCGTTTGGAGTACAAAAGCGTTGATTTTGTTTCATGCTCTTAATGATAAATTTACAAAAATCAATATTTCCCACAAAAAACTTTAATTTTTATTAAATTTATCATAATATTTAAGTCAAAAGACTTGGAGGCAAAATGAATATACAACCTGTTAATAATATCTCTTTCGGAGCAAGGATTAAAATTGATAAAGTAAGCTTGGGTAAAGCTGTTATGGATATGTATAACAATGCTCCGGTCGGAGCCAAGGCTTCTTCAGGCTTTTCAACTCTTATAGGCTCATCCTCAACGGTTGTCGGAGTTCCTGTTACAAATACTGTCGCAAGCGGCTCTGATGTAATTGGAACAGCTTTTATCTTAAAACCATTGGGAGTTGATTCTTATGGTATAGTACCATCTGTATTAGCAAAAATAACACCGTATGCAACCCCTAAAACTATTGAATCTTCTGCGTTACATCCGGAAACCGCGGGATCGATTTTTTCAACAATAGGTTCGGAATTGCATAGTCACGCAAAAATTAAAATAAACAGTACAAAAAATATACCTTCTTAAGTATAGGCTTCAAGTTCGCGGCGTAAATCTTCAACGGATACGCGCAAAATCTCGGAGGTTTCATCTTTTTTTAATACACAATTTGTTATTCCCGATTGAACAATAAATCTTTTGCATAATATACAAATCATATTATGCCCCCAGATATATATTGTCCCGTCTTTGCATCTGTCTTGTCCTGCTTGTATGATAGCATTTTGCTCCGCATGAATGGAGCGACAAGTTTCATACTGTGTACCTGAAGGAATATTATGTTCTATTCTGTAACATTTTCCTCGTTCTGCGCAAGATTCTACTTTTGAAGGCGTTCCGTTATAACCTGTTGCTTTTATTTTTTTATCAGGTCCTACAATGACAGCACCCACTTGTGCTCTCAAACAATTTGAACGACTGGCACAAGTTTTTGCCATATCAAGAAAATATTCATCCCATGGTTTTATATTTGCCATATCTAATCCTTAATATTTGTTGTTTCTAAATTTAGTAAAAATCATTGAAATTCCGTATTTATCCGCATATTTTAAAACTTCTTGAGAATTTTTACTGTCGCCTGCTTCAATAATTAAACCGATTCGCCCTTGTATTGCGGCATTTATACTTTTTGTATGAGATATTGCACCATCATAAGCCAATACTGCATCTTTAGAGCTTTCGCAAGCTAAATCAGTTGCTGCTTCTATAGCGGAAATTTCATCGGTAGCACCCTGTATGACAGCTTTTGTTACCAGATCTTTTACTATCAATGCAGATATGCTCTTTAAATGTTTCGAAATTTTCCATGCAAATATTGCATCTTCAGCCTGTTCTTGCGACGGCTTATTTGTTGTAACAGTTGCAAACGAATCTTTTGTTAATTTTGAAGAATTTTGCTCTTGAACTAAAGCTCCGAATGGTGTCATTTTTATGTCAGGAGCGCTAAACCCCTGAATTTCGTGAAGCGGTGTTTTTATACATACCATTTTTATATTTGTATCAAGCAAATATGAAAAAGCGTCTTTAGAAAAAGATGGAGCTATAATATTTTTTACATTCATTGCGCACATTTGTTTTGCGGTTTCGAATGTTATTTCTTTTGAAGACGCAATAGTCGAATCTGAAATTGCCGCCGGATTACAATCTATAGCTTTTACATAAGCATCATCTATTGTTGCACCTAAAGCTACAGCGCATATTATATTTTCTTTTACCGCAACTATGCAATTTACATCGAAAAATTCCGCACAAACTCTCAATGAAGCTGTTAAATTGATATAATCCATATATGAAAGTTCTTTATCCCTGCTTAATACATCATAATCCACAACTTCATAAGTTTTTCCAAGAGAAGCGGATTGGTAAACATTAGCTCCGCACTCCAATTCCTTAAAATCATTTATTTCAATTGTATTCATAAATTCCTCACTATTTACGCAGAATAATAACACAAACGAACACCCTCGACAACAAATAAAAAAGAAAAAGATATTACAAAAATAAACATTCTTGAAATATTATTATTTATAGAATATAATTTTTATGAGTTTAATTAGTAGAGGTAGACATGACTGAAAAGATTAGTGACAGTGTAGGGAAAAAAATTGTAGAAGCTTTGAAAAGACAAAACGGAGGAGCTGTTGCTGTTGAAGATACAACAGAAGACATACAGAACTTTGGACAAGAAGTTTCAGTAAATAATGAATTTAGCAGCGACATTTCAAGCATAAGTCATAATCAAACCATATCAACAAGTGCAATTGCCGACGAGATTCCGCAGTATAACAATTCATTCTCAAGCCAATCCGCTATTGATAATGCTTTTAATCAAAGTTTAAACCAAAATTTAGGCACATCGGCATCTTTTTCTTCTGCACAGGTGACGGTTGATTTACCTGCTAATATTGCTATTTTAAATAATTTAATCGCTAAATTACCTACAGGCGTTTCAAAGCAGACAGGCGCGCTCATTATCCGCCAAACAATGGAAGCTTTAGGTATTTCTATGCAATCAGTTATTCAAGAAGCAAAACAAGTTCAAGATGATTTGACATCGCGCGCAAGAGAATGTCAAAAAAATATTATTGATTATCGAAATCAAATAAGCATACTGGAACAACAATCACAACAATACCAGAGGCAAGCTGTTGCAATGAATGATATTATAGGATTGTTTGTTCATTCTAAATAATTGTCAGCTAACCGGGAATGTTATAAGAAAACATTGTCTTAATTTCTGCGTTTATCATTGAATCAACGGATTTGAGTTCTTCTTCTATTTCGTTTAATCGTGTTTGTATTGAACCCTTTTGTAATTGTAATTTTTCTTCAAGAAGTTTTAATTTATATTGGCGCTCCTGAAGTTTCTTGGCGATGAGCGTATCTGCTTCATAATCAGTGCCAACCTGTAATAATTCATTAGCAGAGTTTGAAGCAACAGACATTGCTTTCGTAATCAGAAGCAACTGGAATGCAAGGTTTGACTTTTCCATTACCAATTGTCTTTTTTGAATGATACCTACTAATAAACCCATTTGTCCTTACCTTTTTTGATCGAGATTGGAACCTTTTAAGAAATTGTGGTCTGCATTTTGTGCTATCAATTGTTCCATTTTCTGGAGTTGATGATTGTGATAGTTCAATCTGTATTGAGCCATTTTTAATTTCTTTTTTATTGTCAGAAAATCTTTAATGCCTTCTAATATTGAATTGCCGATTTCTTTTATAGGGTTACGTCTTATTATATAGTTCTTTGCGTACATTAAGAAATCTAAGATTCTTCTGATATATAGGTTTAAAGTTTCTTGAAACATGTTAATCCTTACACTTTAGACCTACATGTATCTAAAAACAAAACATAGATAATAATTGCTTTTTTAATCTTAAACTATGTAACATTTCTTTACATAAGGTCTGTTCTATTACCACAAATTTATTAACGGAAAATTTTATAAAAATCTTTAATTAATAATAAAAATTTATATAAAAAATTTACAAATAAACAATATTAATTTTTGTTAAAATCGTATATACTATTTTTAAAGTTTTTCTCAAAACTTGCCGATATTAAATTTGTAATCAGGCAAATGGAGATACAACTTATGAAGAAGATAACAACACCGTCTCATAATAGATGCGAAAGTGTTGAGTTAATATTAAGAGGAGCAAAAAAACGCAGGGTAATGGCTTATGCTACTGCAGCAAGCGTCAATTCAGATGCAGGAATGAAGGCAAATTTACGAGCAATAAAGTAAATTTAAAGAGAGTGTTTATTCATAATCTAAAACTTCGTGAAAAATAAGAAGAGAGTTTTATATGTCGGTCAAGAAAATTGATCGACTTTTTATTTACTTGTATAAAAAGTCGAGAATTGCGTATTCTGCGGAAATATTTCAGTATTTGTAATATGCAATCAGTAATAATAATTTTTCATGAAATTTTAATTTTTTTTACAATTACGCAATTTTTTTTTGCAAAAATTTTT
>OMVC01000003.1 GCA_900314375.1 uncultured bacterium | reverse complement strand
TATCAACTTTGTCTAACAAGTTTTCTAAAACACCAATTTTAGAAGAAACTTTAGCGCCGCCGACAATTGCCGTAAACGGTCTTGTAGGATTATCTAAAGCATTTGATAAACATCTGATTTCTTTTTCCATCAACAAACCTGAAACTGCCGGTTTTACAACTTTTGCAAGTTTAGCGGTTGAAGTGTGGTTTCTGTGAGCCGCACCGAATGCGTCATTTACATAGAAATCACCCAATTTTGCAATTTCGTTTGCAAAAGTCATATCGTCATCTTTTGCTTCTTCAGCTTTGTAGAATCTGATATTTTCCAATAAAGCGATTTGACCGTCTTGTAATTTTTCAACATAAGCCGGAGCTTCTTCAACAGATGGAATAAATACGATTTCTTGTCCGAAAACTTTTGACATATATTTTGCAACAGGTGCAAGTGAGAATTCCATATTTCTTTCACCTTTTGGTCTGCCCAAGTGTGCCATAAGAATAACACGTGCTCCGCGTTCTGTTAAATAATTTACGGTAGGAACGATTGCTTGAATTCTTGTATCATCCGTTACGTTTTTGTTTTCATCCAAAGGTACGTTAACATCAACTCTGACTAACGCTCTTTTACCTTTGATTTCGCCTAAATCTTTTACTGATTTTTTCATTACATTTCTCCTTCTTATAAGGTGCCGGCATGGCTATACCGACCTACTAATATTACCTATCTATGATAATAATACACAAAACATATAAAATAAAAAAGTCGGAAATTTCTTTCCGACTTCATTTGTATAATCAATTTTGTTATTTTGAAACTACATAGGTTCCTTTTTGCAAGCTTTGAGCAATTTCAATAGCTTTTTTCAATTGAGCATCGTCTTTATTTTTTACCTGTTCGTCTGTCAATTCAACTATAACATCAGGGGTAATACCTTTTTTGTGAATATCAGTACCGCTCGGAGTTAAATATTTTTGAATTGTAATATTAACCCCCGCATTATTAGGTAACTTGTTGATTTCTTGAACCAAACCTTTGCCGAATGATTGTGTTCCGACTAAAACGGCTCTTTTATTATCCTTCATTGCTCCCGAAAAAATTTCACTTGCGGATGCTGAACCTTTATTTAATAAAATAACTAAAGGTTTTGTTGTCAAAACTCCGCGTGAAGCTTTTTGAGTTTCTTTATAACCGTCACGGTCTACTGTTGATACTATATCTCCGCCATTTAAAAACATATCTGAAATATAAATGGCATTACTCAACAACCCGCCCGGATTTGAACGTAAATCGATAATATACGATTTTTTATTAGGATTAGCTTCAATAATGCTTCTTACTTCTTTAGATGCATTTCTGCTTATAAATGAACTTAATCTTATATAGCAAATATCATCAGGCATTTTTATCTCGGTAGGGACTTTTTGAGTAACCGATTTGATTTCAATTTCTGCACGGGTGATTGTATAAGATTGAGGTTCTTCAACTCCTTTTCTTTTTATAACTAAAGTAACTTGAGTTCCTTCTTCACCGCGAATTCTGTCTGCGGCTTTATCTACGGTAATACCTTTGGTGCTTTCGCCGTCAATTGAAAGAATTTCGTCATCTGCAAGTAAACCTGCTTTTTCTGCCGGAGTATCTTCAATCGGAGCTATAACCATCAATTTCCCGTCTTTAACACCGATTTGTATACCGATACCTTTTAGCGAACCTTTTATGGAACTTGTTTCTTCCTGAAACTCTTTTGGGTTTAAGAATTTGGTATACGGGTCGTTTAAACTTGCAACCATTGTATCAATTGCAACGTAAGCATCTTCGTCGGTTTTAATTACGTTATCGTATTTGTGGCGCCATTTTGACCAATCCTGTTCGTTGCTTGTTTGATCAACATATTTTGAATTGATTAAACGCCAAACATTGTCATACATTTCGACAGGTGTTGCCGCTTGTACATTTGAACTTATTACCCAGCCGAAAGATAATACAAATAAACCTAAAAATAGCGCGCTTTTACTTATAATTTTTTTCATTCCTGTTTTAAACCTCCAATAATTCCTACCTCTAATATTGACGGAATTATTTAAAAAAAGTTCCACACATGGGGTAACCCCTTATATAAGATATATACTAACATATTTTTTACAAAAAAGATAGAGTATAGTATGACAAATTTATATTGAAAGCTTTTCAAGGTTTGTTGTATAATCTTTTCTATGAGGAAGACGGCTTTATACATATTGGGGATAATTTTGTTTTTATGTAACAGTGCGCAAGCTTTTGAAATTGTTTATCCAAAATCAAATAACACAATTATAGATTCTCCCGTAACCGCATTTATAGGTAACGAAAAAGTTACAAAAAATTTAACAATAAATGGTCAATGTATAAAATTACACTCAACAGGGGCTTTCAAATATCCTGTAAATCTTAATTTCGGGAAAAACACATTTTTAATAGATAACGGAATAGAAAAAAAGGTTTATACAATAACCAGAAATCAATATATTCAATCGAATTATTCGCAAAACACAAAACCAATATTTTATGGGGACCAAAAAATTATTATAACAACTGATAACAAAACCGTATTGCGTTCTACTCCGGTAGATAAAGGTTTAAACAGACTTCAACATCTTCAAAGCGGGATAGAATTGGAGGCTGTTGGGGAATACAAGAATTTTTATAAAGTTATTTTAGGGCGAGATAATATAGCATGGGTTGACAAATCCCAAGTAAAAATTTCAGATAAAAAACAATTGCAAGAGGGGTTGGTAAGAAATTTAGAATATAATGCGGATAAAATCGAAGAAACTTTTATTATTAATACAGAAGGTGTGAGATTACCCTATATTCTGTCCGAAACAACCAACGGTTTGGATTTAATTATATATAATATAAATTCAGACATTAATCCTTACGGAGTTTATGAATTCTCAATCGCTCATGACGGAAATTTATCCGGATATTCAAGTGCTTACAATGATAAAAACGAACTTGTTATAAAAGTAAATAAAACTCATAAGAAACTAAAAGACTTGAAAATAACGATTGATGCAGGACATGGCGGCAGAGAATACGGTGCAACAGGATGTTTAGGTCATAAAGAAAAAGATATAAATTTAAAAATCGCACAAAAACTTAAAACCTTATTACAAGCTCGCGGTGCTAATGTAATAATGACAAGAATGGATGATAGAGATGTTTCATTAAATGACAGAATCAAAACCGCCAACGATAATAATTCCGAAATATTTATAAGTATTCATGCCAATGCACTGCCGGATTCGTTACTTGATAAAAACATAAGAGGCACTGAAGTTTATTATTTCTACCCGCAGGCAAAAAAACTTGCTAAAAGCATTTTAAATTCAATCGTAAAAGGAACCGGAACAAAAGATAACGGAGTAAAAGGAGAAAGTTTTGCAGTTGTACGAAACACAAATGCCGTATCAATTTTGGTCGAAATCGGATACATAATAGACCCTGAAGATAATGCTCTGCTTATAAATAATGAATTTCAAGATGATGTTGCAAAAGCAATAGTAACAGGATTGGAGAACTATTTAAATGAGTTATAACAGTGAAAAACTAGGAGCATTTATTGTACCGACAGGAGTAGGGGCATCAATTGGCGGATACGCAGGTGATGCGTCAGTATATGCAAGAAAATTTTCAAAAAAGAGCAATCTGATTGTCAACCCTAATGTCGTTAACGCAGGAGGATTTTCAGGAATAACTGAAAATATGTTATACACTGAAGGCTACACTTTAGACAGTTTTTTTAAAGGGGAAGTAAACCTGATTCCATCAGTCGATAATAAAATCGGGATAATTTATGATAAAGCAATTCCGCAGGATGTTTTAAATATTCACTTGAATACCCAAAACGCCGTAAAAACTGTTTACGGGACAAATATTAAATCATACACAATCACAGATGAGGAAGTCGGTGTTGAGTTTTATGTTACAGATGAAGGTATTTCTACAGGTAATATAAAAAATATTTCTACATTGGAAAAAGCATGCCAAAATTTATTATCGGAAGGATGTGATGCAATCGCGATTGTTTGTCTGTTTAATGATGCGGAAGAAGACAATCTTGAATACTCACAAGGCTCCGGAGTTGACCCTGTTGGCGGTGTTGAGGCGGTAATCTCACATTATATTTCAATGAAATTCAAAGTTCCTTGCGCACATTCACCTGCTTTTGTAGATTATTCAATATATCCTTCGCTTGTTAACCCGAAATCCGCATCAGAATATATTACCCCGACATTTTTGCCTTGTATTCTGCTTGGGTTATCTCAAGCGCCAAAAATTACAACAGATTTATCCGAAGGGATAAATATATCTGATGTAGATTATTTAGTTATGCCTTACAACTCTTTGGGTTCAACTCCTGTTTTTGAGGCTGAAAAACGCGGAATTAAAACTTATGCGGTGGTTGAAAATAAAACTGTTCTTGATGTAACCAAAGATAAATTGTACAATAAATCTTCTATTATAGAAATTGCAACTTATGATGAAATATTGGCAACGCTATGATTTGTTTTGTCAATACCATAGCCAAAAATAGCAAAATCGTATTTGACAGGATCATTTGAGTCAAATTCTTTTAATTTTTCGGTTAATTCAATAACCGATTTGAAATCATTTGCTTTTCTGGTTAATAAGCCCATTTGTCTTGAAACTCTTGCAACATGAACATCTAGCGGTATATACAAATCACTTGACGGCATAAAATCCCAAATTCCTGCATCAACCGGACCTTTGCGAACCATCCATCGCAAATACATACACATACGCTTCATTGCTCCGCCGTTTTTAGGGTTAGGTATCATATGATAAAAGCCTTGTCCGACATTTTTGCCTGCCCTTGCATAAAAATAATCAACAATCGCTTCAAATAAGCGGTTATTTGAATATCCGTACTCGAATAATTCTTCAAGACTGTCGTGCACATACAACTGTTTCAATATATCGAATATTGATATAAAATCAACAGGTTTACCAAATCTGTAATTAAAATCGCCAATAATTTCGGGTTCAAAATTCTGAATAAAATTCAGCGGTTCGTTCTGTGCAATATTATTAAACAAAAAATCCAACTTCTTTATAAATTGAACTCTGCTTCCGTATGCAACAAGCGAGGAGATAAACCCTGCTATTTCAATATCTTTTTTATCTGTATATCTGTGGATAAATTGAACAGGATCATCTTTTATAAAATCCTGTGTTTCATATTTTTCTGCCAATCTGTCGAGTTCAAATTTTGTTATCATAATCATATTATAACAAGAAATGCAAAATAAAATATAATAGTTTATTGTGCAATTTTACACAAAGTCTGTTTTATTGTATAATCTAAATCCAAAGGGGGCTATTTTGATAAAAGATAACAAAACAGATGTAATTGTCGTAGGTGCCGGACCTGCAGGTATAGCTTGTGCTATCACATTAGCACGGGCAGGCAAAGAGGTCGTTTTAATTGAACGCGGAAGTTTTGCGGGAAGTAAGAATGTATTTGGCGGAGCAATTTATACTCAACCTACAAAAGAGATATTTCCGAATTTTGAGACAGAAGCCCCTTTGGAACGTTGTAATATAGAACATAAATTTATGATATTGGGTAAAAAAGATTCTACGACAATATCATACAGAAAAGAAGACAATGTAAGTTACTCCGTAATACGTGCAAAATTTGACAGATGGGCAGCCGAAGAAGCAAAAAAAGCAGGAGTAATCCTTGTTGAAGAAACTGTTGTAAAAGAATTGATTAAAAACGGGACAACTGTTGTCGGCGTTCGTACCGAATTAGAAGATTATTTTGCGGATATCGTAATCTTGGCTGATGGCGTAAATTCACTTTTAGCACGTTCAATAGGATTAAGAAAAGATATCGAAACAAGAGATGTAGCTTTGAGCGTAAAAGAAGTTATAAAACTTGATAAAGAAACCATAAATAGCAGGTTCAATGTTCAAAACAATCAAGGGGTTATCGGTGAAATTTTTGGCGGTGCTATGTCGGGGATTTTAGGTCTGGGTTTTATGTACACTAATACTGACTCTGTTACGATAGGTCTAGGAGTAACGTTGGATGATTTGGTGGAAAATAATTACCGCCCGTTTGAAATTTTAGAACAACTAAAACAACATCCGACAATTGCACCTTTAATAGAAGGAGGAACATTAAAAGAATACAGCGCACATTTGATTCCTGAAGGCGGTTACAGAAAAATCCCTCAACTTTGCGATAACGGAGTTATGGTTGTCGGAGATGCCGCAATGCTTGTCAATAATCTTCATTGGGAAGGTACAAATCTTGCTATGATAAGCGGTAAATTGGCAGCTGAAACCGCAATCCAAGCATTGAACAAGAAAAATTTTTCTAAAAAGACGCTCCAAGGATATGAAAAGGCTTTGCAAAAATCTTTTATAATGAAGGATTTAAAGACCTATAAAGATTTGATGAATATTGCACACGAAAGAAAAAAAGCCTTTATGGGTTATTATCTGAATAAAATTAATTCATTTTTTGAAATGTTTACATCAGTCAACAGTATTCCTAAAAAAGAGGGGTACCATAAATTTATAAAAAGCATTTTTACGGACAGAAAATTTATTGAATTGCTGAAAGATATGTGGGCTTTAATTAGATTGATATGGAGTATTTTATTATGAGTTTAGATAAAAAATTATTTACATTAAAATATTTACCCGACACTCAATCTCATTTAAAGCCGAATAAAGAAGATTGTAAGAATTGTGAAACAAAAGCTTGTACGTTCATTTGCCCTGCACAGGTTTATGAATGGAGCGAAGAAAAACAGGAACTAATTGTAAAGTACGAAAATTGTCTTGAGTGTGGAGCATGCAGAATTGCCTGCGAACATAAATCTCTTGATTGGGAGTACCCGAAAGGTACAAAAGGGGTCACGTTTAAACAAGGGTAATTGTTATAAACTTGACAGATAACACGCTCTAACATTAGAATTAAGAAAAAGGTTTATTATAAGGAGATGAAAAGATGAAAGAAGAATATTCAAATCAACAAAGACGCTGGTATGACAAAGACCCTGTTTTATCAGAAGCAGTTCGCACTCTTGAAGAATCTGATGACCAAACCCAAATCAGAGTTGCATTAAATTTAATAAAAATTATTATCGAACACAATATTGAAGATGAAAAGTTTGAAGCTGTTGATGATATTATTAACGCTGTCGGTTCAGGATTGGATGATAACAGACGCGGTCGCTGGTACGATATTGATACAACGTTGAGAACCGCGATGAACATGCTTCAAAATTGTCCGCCTGATACCCAGAAAGAAATCGCTAAAGAAATGGCTAAAATGGTTGTCGATAAGATTAAAACAGACGAATCGGAAAACGAAGAAGAATAAAACAAAAAATCCGCTTTGAATTTTAAAAGCGGATTTTTTATAGCTAAATTGTGATATAATTCAATTATGGAATTATCTGAAATATATCAAAAAAAATCTTACGGGGGAGTGGAAGATTTTACACCAAAGATATCTTTTGAAGTTTTTCCGCCTAAAAACGGTGACATATCTAATTTATTTGAGGAATTACGAATTTTAAAACGATACAACCCTGCTCTCGTATCTTTGACGTACGGCGCAAATGGCGGATTAAACAGGTTTTCGATATCAGATATGAAAAGTATTCGGGATTTAGATTTGAATCTTATGCCCCATTTTACTTGTGTTTCAATGTTAAAAGACGAAATTGAAAAGCATATTGTATCCGTTGAAAATTTAGGGATTGAAAATATTTTGGCTTTGCGCGGGGATATTCCCGAATATATAAACCCGAATGAACTTGATTACAAACATGCGGATGAGCTTGTTGAACTTATTAGAGAAAAAACGACGCTTTCTATCGGTGTTGCAGGGTACCCCGAAGGTCATATTGAAAGTAAAAATCTGAAAGAAGACATAAAATATTTGAAATTAAAAGTTGAAAAAGGTGCAAGTGCTATATTTACCCAATTATTTTTTGATAATGACAAATTTTATAAATATTTTGAGCAGGTACGAAATTTAGGAATAAATATTCCCATAATTCCAGGAATTATGCCTGTCAGAAGTTTAAAACAAATAAATAAAATGACATCATTAGCGCGAATTACGCTGTCTAAGAGGTTATTGCACGCATTAGAAAAATTCCCGAATGATACCCTGAAAATCGGAACGGAATTTGCTATTCGTCAATGTCAGGATTTGATTGATTTTGGCGTTGTCGGATTGCATTTTTATACCCTCAATCACTCAGATCAAACTGCAGAAATTTTAGAAAATATTTTATAAGGAGGATATTATGGAGAAATTAAACAAATATATTGAGCATACTTTATTAAAGCAAGATGCTTTGGAAGCGGATTTGTTAAAATTATTTAAAGAAGCAAAGGATAATAATTTTTTAGGAGTCTGCGTAAATCCTAATTATGTAAAACTTGCAAAAGAAAATTTAAAAGACAGCGATGTAAAAATTGTTACGGTTATAGGTTTTCCTTTAGGCGCAAATAAAACTTCCGTTAAAGTTTTTGAAACTCAAGAAGCAGTAAAAGACGGGGCTGACGAAATAGATATGGTAATAAATGTTACTAAATTAAAAGATGATGACAAAGATTTTGTAGTAAATGAAATAAAAGAAATAAAAAAAGCTTGTGCCGGTCATAATTTGAAAGTTATTATTGAAACGGATTTACTGACAAAAGAGGAGATTAAAAGGGCTTGTGAGTACGCGATAGAAGGCGGTGCTGATTTTGTAAAAACTTCAACAGGTTTTGTAAAAGGCGGAGTCGGTGCAAAAGCCGAAGATGTGGAATTAATGTATAACACCGTAAAAGATGCAGGATTAAGAGTAAAAGCTTCCGGCGGAATAAGAGATAAGCAAACTGCGCTTGAAATGATAAAAGCAGGTGCTGTCAGATTAGGTACAAGCAGCGGTGTAAAAATTATAGAGGCTTAATTTACATCAACACTATTTTGCGCTAGGATAAATTTATGATTTATTTTTTCTATGGGGATGAAGAATTTAATATTTCAAACGAAATCAAGAAGTTGAAATCTAAACTTGATAAAAATTTTCTTGAAATGAGTTATAAAGAAATTAAAAATCCAAAATTTCCCGATTTAATTGCAACAGTATCTTCTCAACCTATGATGTTTGGCAAGATGCTTATTGTCATTGATTGTATTCAATATTTTAAAACTCAAAAAAATGAAGATTCTTCATTTGATGATAAGCAATTAAAGGAATTGGAATCGGCGTTAGAAAATTGTAATGAAAATTTGGATATTGTTTTTAGGGCTTATGCTGCGTCTGATTCAAAGAAAAAATCAGTTGTCGATAAAAGGAAGAAAATTTTTAAAATTTTATCAAAATTTAATGCGCAAGAGTTTAATCAAATTCCGTCGTACAAGACTGCAGAGCTGGAAACTTGGATAAAACAACAGGCTTCAAAAAAGAAACTAAAAATGTCTGCGGATGTAATTTCCGCGTTCTTATTACAAATTGGTTCAAATTTACGGATGTTGGATTCGGAACTTGATAAATTGAAAGTCTTTGCGCTTGATAATCCTGTCACAAAAGAAAATATTAAAGAAATTTGCGTAAATAATGAAGATATTTTTGCATTTATTGATTTGTTAACAACGGGGCAAAAGGCAAAAGCTCTTGAACAATATCAAAAGCTCATTATTACAAGATACCCGTTAGCGGTGTTGTCAGCTTTGCAAACTTCTTTGCATAATAAAATTTTTATTAAAGCAAATTCAGGCAAACATTCTTCGGATGAAATTGCACAAAAACTTAATATGCACCCATACAGAGTAAAATTGGAAATGCAAAAATTGAAAAATGTTTCCCTAAAAGAGCTTGTAACATTAAAAGAAAATTTAACCGAAAGCGAATATAAAATCAAATCGGGAAATTCGAATTTATCTACGGAAAGGGAGGTTGAATATGCTCTGCTACGATAATTCCGTTTATGAAAAATCCCCTGATTTGATGAAGTATTTTACTTCGGGTATTTGGAATGAAAATAAAAATATCAGTCATTGCTTATTATTTTGGGGTGCTGATATTGATATTCAATACCAAATAGCACTTGAGATTGCGCGTCTTTTAAATTGCAATAATTCAGGGGAAATAGATTGTGATTGTTTAAATTGTCGTTGGATAAGAGAACAAACTCATCCTGCCGTTAGAGTTATAACAAGGCTTGATGGTGAAACGAGTTCGACTTCGGATGATGAAGATGACTCAACGTCAGGTAAAAAAAATATTTCAATAGCACAAGCGCGGGCTATAACAGCTGAACTTGCCATATCAAGCGATTATCACAGAGTATTTATCTTTTGTGACAGGGATGAAGACGGTAATCTTTTACCGTTAAATCAATTAAATTTTCCTGAAGTGACTTCAAACGCCTTACTAAAGACTTTCGAAGAACCGCCGTCAAATACAACATTTATTTTCTTAACAAAAGATAAAACTGATGTTATATCAACCGTTGTTTCAAGAGCACAATCCTTTTTTGTACCGGCTAATAATGTTAGTAATTTTTCATATGATACGGTGAAAGATTTTATTTCGGAATATTGGACAATGGAGCGCAATCAGGTGTTGGAATTTGCAGATAATTTGCTTGAATTGACCTCAAACAATGACCCGAAACAGATATTTTGCGAAATACAAAATTATATATTTGATATAATGAAATCTAACAACGACAATAAAGCTCTATATTACAGATTTATGCAGGATATAAAATATGTGGAAGATGCAAAACGGCAGGTCAGTTTAACCCCATCAATGCAATTAAATACGGTTTGCGAAAATTTGAGTTATAAACTTTTGCTGCATTGATTTAGCGATTAAAATTTGATATAATAAATACAAAAAATTAGGGGGGAGAGGAATGGATACGGCATCAATAATTCAAATAGCAATCGTTGTAATTTGTTCATATTTAATCGGTTCAATACCGACAGGATATATTATAGTAAAACTTTTTACGGGGCAAGATATCAGGACATTAGGTTCAGGCTCAACAGGTGCTACTAATGTAAAACGAATTATGGGGAAAAAATGGTTTTTTATAGTAATGCTATTAGATGCATTTAAAGGTGCTTTACCTGTTATTTTAACCATTTTATTTGGAACACTTTATAAAGATATCGGATTGATGCCCGTTATTGCTGCTATTTTTGTTATTTTGGGACACAGTAGATCAATTTTTCTTAAATTTACAGGCGGGAAATCTGTTGCATCAGGTGTCGGAACTTTATTAGCGTTAAATTGGCAGGCAGGCTTGACAATAGCCGTAATTTGGGCTTGTATAACTTGGGTTTCGAAATATGTATCTCTGGGCTCAATAATTGCGTTGGCGCTTGCTCCTGCTATTATGTGGCTTTTAAATGCTCCGATTGCTTATGTGATTTATTCAGGGATTGCAGCATTGTTTGTAATTTGGCTCCACAGAGAAAATATAAAACGTTTAATCAGTGGCACTGAAAATAAAGTAAGATAATTTTTTATAAAAGTTCCTTCGGAATAAATGGGAACGCGCGGCTTATTTCTTTATTATGTCTTTCATATTTTAAAGCTTCTTTTTTGCCGGCTTTCCGGGCATTTATTTCTATATAATTTTTTTTGTATTCTACGGGATTTTCTCCTAATGATACATAATTATTTATTGAATTTGTGTAACTCGCCGCTTCTGCTTGCATTTTTTTAGATTTTATCGGACCAAATTGGAAAAATCTGTTCAGCTGCCAAATAGAATCGCCTCCGGTATTTCTTGCATGTAAAAAGAATTGCCAGGCATGTTCAACTTCGTGTCTTGCGGATTCTGCAAGTTCTTGTTTTGATTTATACTTGTAATTGTACCTATAGTTTATTGAGCCATCTGTTGAGTCAAAAATCGATTTGGCACGTCTGTCAGTCTCATCAATCGGATGATAATATGGATTTATTATAATATCCATATTATTTAATTTTCGTTCTTTAATATATTTTAGTGACAATGGTACTTTTGCATCTTCAATATCCAAAGCTCTGTATGCGAGGTATTCATCATGCTTTGGAACACACACACCTTGAGCTTTTACTGAATTTGGAGCGATTTTATAATTTATAGTATTTACCATAAACTCCAGCATTTTTTTCTTTGCTTTTTGAATTTTACCGCCAATAATATGAGGATACTCAACAAATGTATGTATCTCTTTTGTCGGTTTCGTTAAATTTGATTGAATCACATGAGAAAAAACCTTTTCTCCTGTATTGATATTTGTACTAATATGGTGTGTTTCAAATTTTTCAGGGGTAAAAAATAAAGTTTTATTATTTATTTCTGATATTTCGTTTTTGCATCTTTCATAATATTTTCTTTTTATTGAATATTGTTTTATATGAGTTGATTTTACAATTTTATCTTCGCCAATAGTATTTTCTCTTACCGTATATAACCTGTTTTTTAAGGGCTTGCCCACAATATCAAAGCAACGTTCTATTATATTACCTTTACTGTCGCGAAAAGTCGTTATGATACTTATATCTTCAAACTTCCCGTATTTACCTATAATTACTTCATCATACGAATACGGTTTTTGTGAAGATAATCTTTGAGCAGTTCCTTTATATTTGACAAATTTTCTGTTTAAATTTTTGGTTATCAGATAATACTCGTGTGGCATAATTGTTTATATAAAAACCATAAAAATAAAATTTGCGTATTTTATATAGATAAATTACATTTTGACAATTATTTTAAAATATAATATACTAGATGTATAGTGCGAAGGCACATTACAAAGGGAAGAGAAAATGGCAAAAAATAATGATACAGTTCCTATAGAAGTTACAATATTAACTTCTGATCACGATATAAAAGGGGTTGTTCACGTTTCAAAATATACTAATACAAATCGTGAATTGACTGACCTGTTAAATGACAGAGAACGCAGATTTTTAGCGGTTACAAATGCGGAAATATACCCTCGTACGGGCAATCAATCTCCAAGAAGGTATAATTTCCTTGAAATACATATGGATTATGTTTTAATGGTTCATCCTACAACACAAGCAGTATTCAGAGATTCCGGCAAGACGCAGGAAGATATTGCAAGATTTAGAGATTTAAGAGCAAAATTAAATCAAACAAAACCATTTTAAATGAAAAAAGAATAAAAAAAATGACTGAAAATTATTTCAGTCATTTTTTTACTCGAATAAAACTTTCGACTATTTGTTTTCTGCCAATTTTTTGATAGCAAGAGTAAGTCTTGATTTTTTTCTTGCAGCGGTATTTTTGTGTAAAATACCTTTAACAACAGCTTTATCACATAATTGATAAACTTTAGATAATGCAGAATTTAATGCATCTTTATCTTCGCTTGAAGCCAAGCTTAATGCTTTCTTCATTGCAGTTTTGATAGATGATTTGAATGCTACATTTCTTTGTCTGTTTGCTTCTGCAACTAATACTCTTTTTTTAGCAGATTTAATATTTGCCATTTTGTTTTACCTTTCCTTTGTCTTGTGTGCAATTAATGACTTTGCACGTACTCAAATTGAGGATGTGAGTATTTATATTAAAACCAAAAAAAAAGTTTTTTGCAAGTAATATTTTCTGTAATATAATAACAAAAGAAAGGAAATCTTATGAATTTAGATCCAAAAATTCAAACAGGCCTAATAGCCATAATTATTAATGTTGTATTTTTGTTTGTAATATTCAAACTTATAAACATTGTTGATAAAAAAATCATAGAAAAAATTAAAAGACAGGAAACAAATTCACCCTTATTAAGATTTGTCCCGATTATAATGAAGATAATAAAAGTTTTACTTGTTTTTATCGCAATAACGGGAGTATTACAGACACAAGGCTATTCTATTTCTTCAATCATTGCAGGTTTCGGAATTGGTGGTTTGGCTGTAGGTATGGCTGCAAAAGATACTTTAGCAAATGTGTTTGGAAGTATTTCAATTTTATCCGATCATGTATATAGAATTGGCGATTATGTAAAAATTGACGGAGTTGAAGGGTATGTCGAAGATGTTTCAATACGTTCCACCAAAATCAGAGATTTGGATAATTTTTTAACGACAGTTCCTAATAATATGGCTGCAAACGCCATTGTTATAAACGTATCTAAAGCGTACAAAAGACTGTTGAAAGTAACTTTTGGGGTAACATATTCTACAAGCACTGATTCTATTCATAAAGCGCAAGAAATTTTAAAAGAAATTGCAACAAATCACAAAGAAATTTTGAAGAATTTCACAATTGCAATACACGATTTAGGCGAAAGCTCAATAAATATAAGGTTTATGGGGTATATAAATACCGGTTCTTATTTCAAGTTTTTAAGGGTTCGCGGAGAATTTTTAGATGAAGCGATATCAAAATTCAGAGCTGCAAATATTGATTTTGCTTTCCCATCCCGTTCAATATATATAGAAAGTGATAACTCAAAAGTTGAAAATTAAGATTATTGCACTTGGTAAAATCAAAGAAAAGTTTTTAAAATCGGGTATAGATGAATTTTTAAAGCGTTTGACTCCTTATGCGCAAGTGTCTGTAACGGAAATCAGCCCGATAGAAATAAAAGATGAAAATTTGACCGATAAAATTTTGCTTCAAGAGGGTGAAAAAATATTATCACACATAAAGCCGACAGATTACCTTATCACGCTTGAAATTAAAGGGAAAGAATTTTCAAGTGAAGAATTTGCCAAACATATAGAGAATTTAACAAATATGGGAACTCAAGAAGTAATATTTGTCATAGGTTCTTCCTGCGGAATCGGTAAAAACGTTTCGGAACGCGCAAATTTAAAAATGAGTATGTCAAAGATGACTTTCTTACACGAATTTGCGCGTCTTGTACTTGTTGAGCAAATATATAGGGCTTTCAAAATTATAAAGGGGGAAACTTATCATAAGTAGCATTATGATTCATTAACTTCTTTAACAAGTTTTTTTATATACTGCTTAACTGCGGGAGTAATAATTAAATCCGGTTCTGACATCGCAAAATCATCAAGTGTTGTAATTGCTCTTTTTTTATTGCCGAGTTGTTCTTCCAAAATTCCTGCCATAATTTTTGCAAGCGGATTCTTTTTTGATTCGGAACGCGCAATTGTAAGTTGTTCTTGCGCTTGCCCCAATTGTTTGTAGCATTTTGCAAGATTAACATAATAATCAAGGTTCAAACTGTATTGAGTAACCGCATTTTTAAAGCAATCCAATGCCAAGTCAGGATAACCGATTATTAAATATGTTTTACCCAAGTTGTTAAAATATACGGAAGTTGATTGTGCTTTCGGATTAAGTGAAATCGCCATTTTGAACTCTTGAATTGCCGCATAATAGCATTTTTCTTCAAGATACATAACCCCTTTATTATTGTGATCATAAGCATTTTTTTCAGGGTCAATTACATAGGTTACAATAGTCCCCGGCTTTGCAAAAGCAGGAATGCTCAACAATAATAACAGTAATATCGAAAGAAATTTCTTCATACTAATATTATTGTAATGATATAAAAATATTTATCAATAAAAATCAGTAAAAATACATCAATGCGTGTATTTAATATTTCAAAAATGTACAATTATTTTGTACATCCAATTTTAAATTATTTGTTCATTTTTTCTTTTTGTCTTGAAGCAAAAAGAAAAAACGAACCAAAAAAGAAAAACTCGCTAATTCACAGCAATGCCATAAGGCATTGCACAAGACCGCTTAACGCGGTAAAATGTGTTTTTGCCTAAAATAGGCAAAAGTCTTTCAGCGCGGCTAAAACAACGCCGCGCGTTTGTTAAATCCGGCGCTGCATGCGAACCGTTTTTTAGGTTCGCTATAGATTTTGTCCGATAGGACAAAACGTACGGGTAATTCTGCTCAATATTATTGCGCGGAGCGATGCCAGAAGGCATCGCTATTGCAAGCGTGTTTTTCTTTTCGGTTCACTTTTCTTTTTTCGTCGCAATAAAAAAGAAAAGTGAACAATAAATTTTGAAAACATGCATAAATTTAATTGTACAATTATTTTGTGCGTTTTACACTTTCATTTCTTTTTCAAAACCGAATAATGAACTTACGGATTCATCATCATGGATACGAGCGATTGCTTGTGCTAATAACGGTGCAACGGAAATTTGTTTGATATTAGATGGCATTTTGCTCATATCTAAAGGAATTGTATTTGTTACGATACATTCGGTTATCGGCGCAGAACCCAAACGCTCTATCGCAGGGCCTGAAAATACCGGATGTGTTGCGCCAACATAGATATCTTTTGCACCGCGTGATTTTAATAATTTTGCAGCTTCGCAAATAGTGCCCGCGGTATCAATAATATCATCAAACATCAAACATACTTTACCTTCGACATCTCCGATTACGTTTGTTGCGATGGCTTCATTATGTTTGTCGCGGCGTTTATCAATAATTGCAATCGGGCAATCAAGACGTTTTGCAAAGTATCTTGTGCGGTTAGCACCACCCATATCAGGGGATACTGCAACCATTTCTTCAGGATTTATATTTAAACTTTTTATATAATTTGTAAGTATCGGAGCGGCAAAGATATGGTCAACCAAAATGTTAAAGAAACCTTGAATTTGTCCTGTGTGTAAATCCATAGCCAAAACTCTGTTAGCACCTGCAGTTGTTAATAAATCCGCAACAAGTTTTGCTGTTATAGCTTCTCTGCCTGATGTTTTTCTATCTTGTCTTGCATAACCGTAATATGGAATAACAGCGGTTATTGATTTTGCGCTTGCACGTTTAAATGCATCAATAATAATTAAAAGTTCCATTAAGTTTTCGTTTACCGGATTGCATACGGGCTGAATAATAAATACATCATCCCCTCTTACGCTTTCTTTTACTTGCACATAAATTTCGCCGTCTGCAAAATTTTTTACAATCATAGGACCGATTGATGTACCAAGTTCATTTGCTATTTCTTGAGCCAAGGCAGGATTTGAACGCCCTGCAAATAATTTGATATCATGATTAGGACTGATTGCTCTTTCCAATTCAGGATACGTCTTTTCTTCAATTGAAACCATTTAATTAAAATCCTTTCCGATTACATACCGCATGGCTAATTATAAAACTTCCATGAGCTAACCTCAACATTTTTTTAAGTTTTGTAATACAAAAACTCCTGAATATAAATTTTTGCGCATAATTTTACGGAACAGGGTCATATCCTCCGGGATTTCCGGGGTGACAACGACAAATCCTTTTAATTCCAAGCCACAACCCCTTTAATAATCCGTATTTTATAACAGCTTGCTTCATATATTCCGAACACGTCGGGGTAAATCTGCAAACAGGCGGTGTAAATCTTGAAAACCATTGATATATTTTTATAAAAAACAATACTATTTGTTTCATAAACAAATGATATAACAAAAAATTTAGATTTTTGGTCAGGATTGTAACAATATCTTAACAATTCTCGAAAATTATTAAAGTTTTTCCAAAAAATGCCGATACATATTATGTAACTAAAACATAATAATTTTCCTCCTTTTCCCCCTACTACTATAATCGGAACCCGACAAAGGTTCCTTTTTTATTGCACAAAATTTAATTTGCGTATTTGATGATAAATTAAGTTACAATTCACCCTCTTGTATATATACAAGATAAAAAAAATGTAATAAAATATACAAAGAGGTGAGTAAAATATGAAAAATAAATCCGTTATAAATATATTTGTTGCAATGTGTCTTTTGAGTGCCCCTGCATTTGCAGATTTTAGAGAGCATTTTGATTTAGGTCAAAATTATTTATCGCAATATCAATATTCAGGTGCTATAACAGAATTTAAAAGCGCTTTGAGGATAAATTACTTAGATACATCCGCAAGAATCGGACTTATAAATTCATATCTTGCGCGCGGCGCTGAATATGCAAACAAAGACAAGGACTGGGCAAAAGCTGCTGATGATTACAGAAATGCCTTGTTTTATTTAAAATATTATCCGCCTGCTGAGGCTGTCACAAATTCCTCACAAGTCATTTCGCAAGTTGTAAACAATTTGGATGTATGTCTTGATGAAATAAAATATGACAGAACTCCGCAGAACAGATTTGAAAACGCCAAAAGATATCGTGCAGAAGGAAATTTTGGTGCAGCTGCTTACGAATTTATTCAGGCATTAGGCGACAGAAAACTTCAAAAAGACAGTTTTGAGCAAACAGGTGATATAATGAATGTTTTAGGTAACAAACCTAAAGCGGTTGAATATTATAAAAAAGCTGTTGCTGTCAGCCCTGCTGATTTAAATTTGAGATTAACTTATGCAAAATCACTTGATGAAACCGACAAATCAGATGAAGCATTACAAGAATATTCTTATGTTTTGGAAAGGGCAAAACAGGATAACAAAGAGCTTTTGTATGTTTTAGAACGTACCTTCCAAAAGAAATTATCGGCGAGTCCTAATAATGCAAACTTAAATGCCAATATGGGAGCGATTTTGCAAAAAGAAGGGAAATTAGACGAAGCTTTAACGTATTACAAACAAGCAGAGGCACTTGACCCTTCAAATATAAATACAAGAGTCAATGTCGGAACTTTGTATCAGCAAAAAGGTGATTACAGGACTGCGATAAAAGCTTATGAGTCTGTTTTGATACTTTATCCTGATAATGTAAATGCAAATTTGTATAGAGCGCAATGCTATGACAAGTTGGGTGATGATAAAATTGCACAGGAAGGGTACAAAAAAGTTTTAGCCCTAGACCCGAACAATTCAATAATCAAAGATCAAATGCTTGCAAATGCTAAAAAGACCCTGCCGGCAGCTCAATATATAGAATATGTCAAAGCAAATTGCGATAAAGATGTCGTCGTAGGTACTTTGTATGATAATGCATTGGAACTTCACAGAGCAAATAAAATTGATGATGCTATTTATATGTATAATGAGACGATAAAATTCGCACAAAATGATGCAGAGCCTGAAATGTATGTAAATATGGCGTTAGCGCAAGCTCAAGGCAACAAATTTGATGACTCGTTAACCACATTAAATAAAGCCTCAAGCTTATTTCCTCAAGATACAAGTATTAAAGATACCCTTTCAAATATAAAAGGGATGAAAACAGACAATCAAATGGCTACTGCTGCAACATTGTATGATAATAAAAAATACAATGATGCAATAAGAATATATTTGGAAATAAATCCTCCGACAGTCAATTCAATGCTTGGAGTAGCAACATCATATCAAGAACTTGGTGATAAAGATAAAGCAATTGAATTCTATAAAAAAGCGTTAGAATTAAAACCTGTAGATTCTGATATTGCATATTATATTGCTTGTTTATACGGCGAAAAAGAAGATTATGAAAATGCAAAAACATATTTAGGAAAAGCAATCGCTTTTAACAAAAACAATACACAGGCGATAGAATATTTGCAATCAATTGAAGAAAACTCAAGAGCAACATTATTGAATGATGCGATAGCAAAATATGAAGCCAACAATTATGAAGAAAGCTTAAAGGATTTTAATACATTGCTTTCAAAAGATGCCAAAAATGACTATGCCCTTTATTACAGAGGCATGATTTATGATTCTATGGGCAAGCATTATGAGGCAATTAAAGATTTAAAAGATGCTTATGAACTCAATAAAGACTTTAAAATTTGCAATTATATGATAGCATCAAACTATGATGCATTGGAAAAATATTCTGATGCGCGCAAATATTATCTGGAATATGCAAATTCCGATGTAGAAGACGACGATTACAAAAAGTATGCACAAGCCCGCGCGCAAGAGTTGGAAGAATATGTTAAAAGCTCAACCTCAGCAAAGAAATAGAGTGAAAGAAATAATAAAATCAGGTGTATCCCTTGCCCCAATGGCAGGGATTACCGATTATGTTTTGAGAAATTTAGTCAGAAGATATTCAAAGACAGCGCTTATAACTACGGAAATGATAAGTTCGGAATTTCTTGCTCAAAACAGAAACCAAAATGAGATATTAAAACTTGATGATTCACATCATCCGATAGCCTATCAAATAGTAGGACACAAGCCTCAAATGATGCAGGATGCTGCGCGCCGTTTATCGCAATATTCCGATATGATTGATATAAATATGGGTTGTCCCGTTCGAAAAGTTGTATGCGGTCATGACGGTTCTGCGTTAATGAAAGAACCGGAGCTTGCGTATGATATAGTTCAAGCGGTTATTGACGGTACAGATAAACCTGTGAGTGTAAAGTTCAGACTTGGTTACACTTCAGATAATATGAATTATGTTGAATTCGGGCAAGAAATGCAATCTGCAGGAGCTCAATTTATTACCCTTCACGCCAGAACAAGAGCCCAGATGTATTCAGGACACGCGGATTGGGCAAAAATAAAAGCTTTGAAGGATAATGTCGATGTGCCTGTATTTGCAAACGGCGATATAAAAACAGTTGATGATGCTATCGAATGTCTGGATAAAAGCGGAGCTGACGGAGTTGCAATAGGTCGCGGTGCGATGGAAGACCCGACTTTATTATATAGAATTGAACACTATTTACAAACTGGCGAAAAATTGCCTGCTCCTTCATTAAAAGAAAAATTTGAAATGATGAGATATCATATAGCTCAAGAAATAGAATTAAGAGGGGAAAGGGTCGGAATAAAATTTTTTAGAAAATTCTATCCGTATTATATATCAGGAATTAAAAATGCATCAAAATACCGCGGAGTACTGGTAACCGAAACTGATTATAAAAAATTGCTGGAGTATTTTGACTACATTGAAAAAGAAATTTAATATTTCTTAAATTTTAGGCAATATTTATATTCTATGCGTTTTTATATACATAAGGTAGTGCTATGAAGATTATTTCTAATTATATTACTCCTATTCAAACGAGTAAAAAATACAATACATCATTTAAACAAAATGAAGTGAATACAAATCAAACAGTTTCGACTCAACAAGCACCTTCTTATGGCGCAGATTATAATGTATCAGTTCCGATTGCGTATTCTAAAACCAATAATATTAACTTGCCAAACGGTTTAGTTGCAAATTGTTATAAATTAGCAAACGGACAAAAAGTTGTAATTATTCCTAAAAAAGGGGCGACCGTTGTAAAAAGTTATGTAAATACAGGTTCATTAAATGAACCTGACAAAATTCGCGGAATAAGCCACTATATAGAGCATAATTTATTCAACGGTTCCGAGGCATTAGGTGACAAGGTATTTTTTGATGAAGTCAATAAAATGGGCGCGGATACTAATGCTTCTACAAGTTTTTCCGTAACAGACTATTATATTGAATCTCAATTATTGGAAGATACAGATTTAGAAAACAAAATTAAATTACATGCGGGAATGCTTCAATCTCCGAAATTCCTGCAGGATAAACTTGATAAAGAAAAGAAAGTTGTTGATTCCGAAATTAATATGTGCTTGTCTGATGAATCAAGCCGAGCTGTAACACTTATGCTAAAAAATCTGTTTAATATTAAATCTAATGCTCCTGATTTAATTGCAGGTTCTACAGACAATATAGATGCTCTCACAAGAGAAGATGTTGTAAATTATTTTAATAACAATTATTATCCTGCCAATATGGTAACAGTTATAACAGGTGAAGTTGACCCCGAAGATACAATTAAGCTTGTATCAAAATATTTTAATTCAACAAAAGTACCTTTTCAAAACAGGTATTATGAGTCTATGACTCCAACTGATAAAGCGATAAGGCAAGATATTATTTCTCAAAAAAATCAAGGTGCAGCACAAATTATTTTAGGTTTTGCAGGTCCTGAAAATTCCAATGCAAACGATAAGGTATATTTACGTGCCGTAAATCAGTTGTTATACGGACTTGCCAATAACCGTATTAAAGATATTGAACAAAAATATTCGACCTGCATATTTTCTTCTTCAGAAAGACTCGGAACACGCCCAAACGATAAAAATGCAATAATACTTGATACGTCTGTCGCGGAAAATTATATTGAACCAATGCTTAAAGATTTATATGCGGCAGTCGATAGTTTGGCAAAATATCCGCCGACTCCTCAAGAATTTGAAGCAATAAAAGAGCAAATAAAAAAAGTTAATTCGGTCAGTTTAGAATCTTCAGAAATTTTGAATTATCATATTGGGATGGACTTCTTAAACGGCACTCCGGATTTGACATCAAACTATTCGAAAATTATTGATAATATGACATATCAAGATTTTATCAGTACCGCAAGAAAATATTATGATTTAAATAAAGCTTCCCTTGTTGTCATTCACCCAAGCGGAACAAACGAATCAGATATTAAAAATAATTATGACAAAACAGCTAAAGCTGTGAAAGTATCCTTTACGGGCAAAAACAAAAAGACTCCGCTGGATATGAATAATATCAAAGAATATCAACTTGCAAATAACTTCAGAGTAATTTTAAACAATGCGGATACAGATGTCGTTAACTATTCGATCAATTTTAGAAAAGATGAGTATACCCCTCGTCAAGCGGCGTTGAGCGATGTTTTAAATGACATGCTGCAAAATTCGGGGACAATATACCGCTCCAAAAAAGATTTTGACACCTATGCTGATTTAAACGGCATTTCTCAAAGTATCGTAAGCGGTTCAAAAGTAATTTCTATTGATGCGGATTTTTCAACCAATAAAATTAATGAATCGTTGAATTTATTTAAAGAAAAAATTCAGTATCCGCAATTTACTCAAGAACTATTTAATCAAGCAATTCAACATTGTAAAGACAATTACACAACTCGAGAGCCGTCAGCAGTGGATCCGTACTTCAAGGCTATATATAAAGGAACTCCATTGGAATACACCAATAAAGATATGTTAGACAGTTTAAATAATATAACACTGTCTGATGTTGTCGCTTTTTATTCGGAAATTATAAATAATGCCCAAGCTCAAGTTGTTGTAACAGGACCGTTTACAAAAAATCCGCAATTAGCTCAAGCAATATTTAATAATACCGCAGGCTACTATCCTGTTAAACCAAAAAATTATGTGTTGAATAATTTATATACTGCAATTGAAAAACCTCAAGTTTATACCGTTGAGACCAAACGTAATCAAGCAGAAGTATATGAAGGATTTAAGTTCCCTATTAACGGAAATTTAAAAGATGCCGTTTGTATTCAATTATTAGAAAATATTTTGGGCGGTTCAACTTCGTCAAGATTATTTACTGATTTGCGTGAAACACGCCATCTTGCATATGCCGTATCTTCAGATTATGATGCCTATGAAGATATAGGCACTATGACCTTGAGAATAAAAACAACAACAAATAATACAGAAACCGGCGAAAAATCTTTTGATAATATCAAAAAATCAATAGATGGTTTTAATGAAAATATAGAAAAAATTACTTCTCAAAAAGTTAGCGAAGAAGAATTGGAAACAGCAAAACGCTCTTTAAAAACGGATTTGTTATCAGGTGTAGAAATGAATTCGACTAAAAATGACATAATAGGTTTAAACTTTGTGAGCCCATACGGATTAGGCTATACAAATCAAAAATTTGATATTATAGATTCAATAACAGCAGATGACATTTTGAATACAGCAAGAAATATATTCTCATCAAAACCTGTATATGCAGTTTCTGCAACAAAAGAAGCGTTAGAGGCTAATAAAGAATATTTAGATAATTTGGCAAAATAAAAACAGCCCATCTTTAAAGATGAGCTGTTTTTAAATCTTTTATAATTTATACCATTTGGGCAACTTTAGAAGCATTTCTGCTTGCAATTTCAACTAAAGCTGAAGAAGTTGCTATCATAGCAATTTCTGATGATAATTTATTAACACATGAACCGCATCCGATTGCGCTTGCGCCTGCTGCAAAAGCAAATGGTGCTGTCGTCGGGTTGATGCCTGTAGCTGTCATTACAGGTATATCCACATTTCTTACTAATTCAACAGTGTTTGATAATGTTAATTCTGCTCTGTCCATCAAAGCTCTTGCACCTTCCAATTCAGAAGTTGAAACATAATGACCTTCTGTTTGAATTAAATCAATACCCATTTCTTCCAATTTATGAGCCATTTCGATTTGTTCCGATATAGAAATTTCACCAGGGATAGTAACAGAGAAAAATACATCTCTATCCCCCAGTAATGAGCGAGTTTCTTGAACTAAATGTAAAACTTCACCTGCGGTAAATGTTTTGCCTGTTTTATATAAAACATCAAAATTACCCAATTCAATTGCATCAGCGCCTAATTCAACCGCTCTTACCAATTCTGAAGGAACAATTGATGATACAAATATCGGCATATCAGTCATTGAACGTATTTCAGAAATGATATCTTCTCTTGCACATATATCAACGGCGCTTGCGCCTGATTTTTCTGCCGCAGAAACTACTTTTTTAATATTTTCGATATCAAAATTATCAATACCTGCGATAATTTTTACGGCACGTTTTTCTTCTAAATGTTGTTTGAATAAATCAATTCTTGACATAATCTTCTCCTTATTTTTTCTCAAGTATAACTTGAACTGTGTTCTGCTTTCCGTTGAAAGTGAAACAACGGCTGAACCGTTCAAAGGCCCAACTTTTCAACTTTCGTAATAATTATACATTATTATTTTAATATTTGCAAGAAGCCACCTTATAAAACCCAAATATGAGTATGGTTTTTAGCGTTCATATAAGGAATTATTATATTGCGCATACTTAATTGAGGCAATTATGAAAAAAATAATTATTTTGTTTGCATTTTTAGCAATTTCACCTTCAGGCTTTTGTCAAAGTTTTGACAAAGATGAAGTTATAAATATCTCTGTATATGAGAAAATTTCGCCTGCGATTGTTTCTGTCGAGGCTCAGGTAAAAGATGGAGTATCAGCTGGGACAGGCTGTATTGTTACCCGAGAAGGACTTATTTTGACAGGTTCACATGTGGTCGAGGGTGCAAAAAGTATAGAAGTTACGACATATAACGGTCAAACATATAAGGCAAAATTTATTGCAAAAATGGCTGATAAAAAGGATTTGGCGCTATTAAAAATCGAACCGAGTACAAATTTGGTAACTGTATCATTCGGGGATTCCGAGGAAGTAAAAGTCGGGCAAAAAGTTTTGACAATAGGTAATCCGTTCGGGTTTTCAAACACATTAACCCAAGGTATTATTTCTCGTATTGATTATACTAAAAATCGCTTCCAGACTGATGCCGCGATAAACCCCGGTTGTTCGGGCGGACCTTTATTAAATTCCGCGGGGGAAGTTATCGGAATAAACCAATCTATTTATAACCCTGACCATAACATTTCAAATATAGGTATAGGCTTTGCAATTCCGTCGAATGAAGCTGTAAAATTTATTGCAACTGTTGATAAAACTAAATTGCAAAATAGTAAAGCAAAAAAATAATATTATATTTTGTCTTTAATTCCTATAAGTTCTGATTCTCATCTAATGTTTACCAAATTGTAAAAGCTTGAAATCTGTTTTAGGGTGTTGATGTTTTTCGTCAGGTAATTCGTAGCATTTTATACATCTAGCTTCATAAGTTTCGTCCCCGCCAATCATAATCAGAGGAGAACTTTTATCTGCCGGTTTTCCGTCAATTAATCTTTGGGTTCTTGTTGCATCTTCACAGCCGCATTTCATACAAACTGCGTGCAATTTATCAACTTTTGTTGCGATACACATAAGTTCCGGCATACACCCGAACGGTTGAGCTTTAAAATCGAGTTCCAAACCCGTTCCGATAACTTTTTTGCCTTCATTCATCAGCTGGGTAATTACAGGCACAATATTTGAATCAAAAAATTGTAACTCATCTATCGCAACAACATCCACATTTCTTACTTCGCTTAATATTTGAATTGAATGTTTCACTTTTATTGCATCAAGCCACAAACCGTTGCGAGATTCAATGTAATCTCCGTTTGCCCTTGTATCAACGTCAGGTGATATAACTTTTACCTTCTTTTTAGCAATAATACAACGTCTTATTCTGCGTAAGAGTTCTTCAGTTTTTCCGCAACTCATAGGTCCTGTTATCAATTCAAAACTGTAACCGTACATTTGTTATCCCTTCTTCTTTTCCCAAAATCATATTTAATTTTTTACATTATAAATCTTATTTTATAAATTTTAAATAAAATATTAAGAAATCTTTTACATTTTTTATGAATGGATTTGAAACGGGCATTTCGTACAATGTGCTTTTGGGTGAAGCACCAAATTGTCTTCCAAATCGTACATCTTTTCAATCTTTGTATCAAGTGCGGCACCGCATTTTGGGCATTTTAAACCGCCGGCTCCGTTTAAAATCAGTTCTTTTAAGCTTTCGATTATTTCAGGGGAAATAATATTATCAGCAATATCTTTTTCTAAAATTTTAATCTCTGAAGGCTCACATTTTAATACTTTAGCAAGAGCTTGCCTTTGGGTAACAGATAAAAATAAAATTCTTCCTTCTTCAATTTCTTCTATTTCAGATAAAGGTATATTAGATGCAACTGATAAACCTTTTTGTGTTAGGCCCAGTTCTTCTCGTTTAAAGTATATAAATTTCGCCAGAGTCTTCATGACAATAATATTAGCATAAATGTTAGCGTATTACACAAAGATATAAAATGTTAAGATTTGTAACGAAGTGTTTTGGGCTGGAATCTCTTAATTGACGTGAGTTTTGAACGTTATTAAATAAATAAATTTAATAATACATGCAATTTTCGTGGATAAAAATTGTTTATATAAGTAACAGGGGAAAATAAAAAGAAACGGGGAAAATTATGTTTAACATGCCAATAGGTTTTTGCGGAGGCTTCGGCCGCGTAACAAATGCATCAATAGCAAACTTTCCATACATCAACGTTCTGCCGATGATGATGACGAATTATGGCGGCGATTTGCAATTGACAACAATTGAACCATACGCAGGTTACAATACATCAATAATGTTTAATGGTATTGCTCAACAGACTTACGGAACTCCGGGGTTTGTAAACTCTCCGTTTATGACTGTCGATATGGGCGCAATTCAGCAATCAGCTGCAGCCTCGTCGCAGGCAATGTTGGCACCGATATATAAGCAATATGCAAGTCAATTTATAAATATAGGAATTGCGACGATTGATAATGCAATAAAAGCTTATGAGGCAAAAATTGCAAATGCAGATACTACTAAAGATCAAAAAGTAATTATGGAGCAAGCAGTAAAAGAATTAAAAGCAAAAAAAGAAGAATTTGAAAAAATGAAGGCTGCGATGGATATGACTCCGGGGGATGGGGATACATATTCAAAATCAAAAGAATTAAAAGAAGCTGTAGATGCTCTTATCAGAGAGGTAAATTCTAAAATTTCGGCTGCATCTTCTTCTTCATCATCAACACAAACAAGTGAGTCGGAATCACCTTCGAGCGAATCTGCAACACCGGCAAGCGAAGCTGAACCGGCATCAAGCGAATCCGAAACTCCGGCAAGTGATGCTGCTGCAACAGAAAATCAGGGAGCAGATACAGCAATAGATAATTTTGACGTTGCGGTATTAAATGATACCGATATGGCGTACAAAGCTATGGCAGGACTTGGTACAAATGACAGTGATTTGGAAGCTGTTATTGAAGCTCATTCAAATGCGGGAACGATGCTTGATTTAATGTTATGTTATAACAGTAAATATGGCGATGCAAAAGGAGAATCATTCATAGAAGCATTTATGGATGATGAAGACCATAATGAAGCTTGCGAAATGTTGCCAAAAATTGTAAATTCTTTGGTTGCAAGAGCAAAAGCAATGGGTATATATGACGATGAATTCAGACAATGGGAAATTGCAGTAACAAGACAAGTTACAAAGAGCGACTGGAGCTTCTTAGGACTAGGTGCGATATTCAGCCCTATAGATGATGGCGTCGTTTGCGAAAATATAAACAAAATGGTTAAAAGGATGGGCGAAAAAGCAGGCAGTCGCTATGCGGAAGTCCATAGAATAGAAAGCTAGAATATATGATAAAAAGGTTAGAAAAGTAGTGTAGAAATTTTAATCCCTGACTATATTCGGGGATTTTTTTTAGCCCGAGCAGAGGCACGACTATGCGCAAAGCGCATAGGAGAAACGAAAAACAATAATCGTAAAATGAATATTTTCGATTTTGTTTTGAGCGTTGCCGTTTATTGCGAGGGCTTTTATAAGAGCATAGGTACTTCAAATTTTTAACTTTAAATTATTTTTCCCTCTTGATTTTTAGTTTTGCGCGTAATAGTATTAGTTTTGTAGAGTGCTTACGCCAATAATCACTCAACAAGAAAAGGAAAGATAATATGTCAATTAACTTAGAAAACAAACAGGAATTCGCCAAGAAGTTTGGTAAGAACGAAAAAGATACAGGTTCTTCTGCAGTTCAAATTGCAATGATGACTACAAAGATTGCGCAATTAACAGAACACCTTAAATCAAATAAAAAAGATTTCGCTACAAAAAGATGTCTTTGGATGATGGTAGGTAAAAGAAAGAAATTGTTATCTTATGTAAAATCCAAAAACCTTGATGAATACAGAGATTTGATTAAAAAGTTAAAAATCAGAGGTTAATCTCCAAAAAAACGACTCATAAAAGGGTCGTTTTTTTTGTCTTGTTCTGCGCCGCATATTGTGCTAAAATCAGTAAAAAGAGGAGATTATTTTGTTATGGTTACTGAAACAACAGAAAAAAGCGTATTATTTGATCCCGGATTTGCACAGCATACTACGATTTTATCATTAAGTCTGAATTACATCTATTCGGAAATTAATTCATTTAAAAATTTCGGGCAGCGCAAAATTAAATTCAAAATGTCATATCCGCAAATAATAAAAATGGTTGATAACAATGTCGGATTTTGTTTGGGCAGTTTGTTATGGGCGGTTTATATAAAGTCTTTAGGAGATTTGAAAATTGAAGGAAACCCTTGTTTGGGCGATACTTTTAACAAAGAAGAATCCGTCGAAGAAGTTGATTTTTCAATAAAATATTTTGACCAATTGCAAAAAGATTCAAAATATTATTTGAGCACTAATTATGGTACAAATCCGCAATATATAAAAATTTTAGAACTTTATAAGGGATTTTTAGTAGAAAATAAAAATTTTGTAAGCACAAAAACAACAAATGATATTATTCTTCCGGAAGGCATAAAAATACCTGACTCTAACGGACTTGAATCAATACATTCAAAAATTCAGGAAGTAATAAAAACGGGTAAATTGTTAGATTTACTTGAAGTCTTTGGTTTAATTTACGGATAAAACCGTCACGGGGTTTTAGTAATGGATTTGAAAACAAAATTATACCAAATGTTTATCTTTGGCCTTGAAGGTGGAAATTACCGTCAAGCTTTAGAGTACGGACTTGGAGGCGTAATTTTTTTCACAAAAGATATTCAGTCTGTCGAACAGATAAAAGAATTAATTTCAAAAATAAAAGCGGAGAGTCTTATCCCGCCGTTTTTATCAATTGACCAAGAAGGGGGACGTGTCGAAAGAACCGAGAATATTCATGGCGGTAAAAAATATTTATCCGCAAAATTTGCTTATGAAAAAGGTTTGGAATATTTAAAAGGGCAAACTGAAACTATTGCAAAAGAATTAACATCTTACGGTATAAATTTGAATTTCGCTCCCTGTATAGATGTTAATACAAACCCTGCTAACCCGATAATCGGAGAGCGAGCATTTTCGTCAAATCCGGATGATGTTATTGAAGCTGAAAAAATCGTATCTGAAACTTATATAAATAACGGGGTTATTCCTTGTGCAAAGCATTTCCCCGGTCATGGCGACGCTAACGCAGATTCACATTTGACTTTACCTGAAATAGACTTAAATCTTAATGATATGGAAAAAACGCATATAAGACCATTCGCTTCGGCTATAGAGAACGGGATACCTGTGATAATGGCTGCACATTTGCATTGTAAATGTTTTGAGGATAAAAAAATTCCGACTTCGCTTAGCAAAAATGCCATTTCTTACTTGAGAAATAATCTGGGATTTAACGGGGTTATCATTTCAGATGATATGGTAATGAAAGGGGTTTCTGACTTTGGAGAAGTTGAAGCATGCGTTATGGGAATAAAAGCAGGACTTAATATGTTTATCTATCGTAATAGCGATAGTAAAACAATACAGGTGATAGAAGATATATTAAAAATTGCCCAAAATGATTACGAATTACAAGAAAAAATAGATTTTTCTTATAATAAAATTATTGAATTAAAGAAAAGATTTCTAAATTTCGAAAAGACTGTGTAATCTTGTTTGGATGTCTTCTTCATCAAGCTCGTCAGTCAAACGATTTAAGTCAATCGCCATTTGATAATAATGAGCCGCATCATTTGTAAATCCCATTTCTTGGCTTGCTCTGCCTGCGTTAAAATAAGCAAGAGTGTAATTAGGATTTAAACTTATTGCTGTTTCAAAGTATTCCAAAGCTTCTTCGGCATTCATCAATCCGTCAAGGTATAATATACCTAAATTGTTTTGAGAGAAAGCATTTTCAGGATTTATTTCTACCGCTTTATGATATGCAACAAGGGCTTCTTCCAAATAATCTTTTTCCCAAAGCGCAATCCCCAATTTAGAATATCCGCGTTCTTCTTCTGGATCAAGTGTAACCGCATCACAGTATGAATGAATAGCCTTGTCCAAGTCATAATCAGCCATGTAAATATCCCCTAACGCAATATACAAATCATAATTTTTAGGATCTAAAATGATACCTGCTTGATATGTTGAAATTGCTGCTTCAATATTGCCTTTAGAGCCTGCATAAATTGCCCCCAATGCTTGGCATACAATAGATGTCCATTCCGAATCGGGATTTATCGCAATCGCTTTTTGATAGTGCTCTATTGCATCATCATACAATTCCGCTTTTGCATAGGCATAACCTAAAGAATTATTATAGAA
>OMVC01000174.1 GCA_900314375.1 uncultured bacterium | reverse complement strand
TGGTACAATTTGTTCCACAATTCTGACGTTTGGTTTGCCAAAGCTGTTCTTGCCTGGTTAATTTGTTGTCCTTCATATTCTACGTTTGTTTTTCTGGCTGCAAGTGATATCCATCTTGCCTGCGAAGCTGCCATGCCCATAACTCTATCTCCTGTATTAAATTTTTCTACCTGACTATGGTTTAATTATTTTTTTTCAAAAGTCAATATTTCCTAAATTGATTATACTCTATATATAAATCTTTTATGTGCTAAATCACATAAAAATCGTCTGTTTGTCGTATATTTAATTCGCAATATACATTGTTTAAACGGTATTGCTTTACAGAATTAATATTTTTCTGATAAAATACTTTCATATATAAATTAGTTGAAAGGTTTACAATGAAATTTTCATCCTCATTTAAAGTTGGATTATTAACATTATTAGCAATATTTTTGCTGGTCGGAGCTGTTTTAAAAGTAAAAGGGCGGGCATTATCTTCAGCAAAAAGGATAGAAATTCAATTTAAGGACGTTAATGGTTTAAGGCCCGGAGCCGGGGTACAGATAATGGGTTTAAAGGTCGGACAGGTTGAAGAAATCACTCCGATTGTTAAAGGCGCAAACAGTTTTGTAAAAGTGAAATTTGTAATTACAAATCCTGCTGTACAAATTCCTCGGGCATCTTCTTTTTCTATTCAACAGGGCGGTATAATAGGGGAATTGTTTTTAGAAATTACTCCGCCTAAAACAAAGACCATATATATTCCAATGAGGGATAAAAACCTTTTATATAAGAATGATGCGGTTCAGATGAAATTATCCGGTAAATATCATGATGTCGGATTAGTAAAAAATGTTGATGTAATCCCGCGTGATTCTGTTCCTTTTAATTTCAAAAATACGATAAACACGAGTTATGCGTATAAAGTAGATTATTTTATAAATCTTCCCGGGTTAGTGCTACCTGAATTTTTAAGAGGTTCTGCTGTTGCTTATGATAATAACGTTCACAAACTTCGTCTTGTAGCTCTGGATGAAACTCCGTTATTATATCCAAAGCAGGATTCTCCATATACAATATTAGAACCTATGAGATTATCGGATTTCATGGATTGGCAGTATAAAGCTGCGGAAACATTAACCGAAACAAACAAAAAGGTTAATGATATATTAACAGATGCTGCAATAGAAGATTTGAAACGTACTATAGCTAATATAAATGAACTTTCGGCGCGTTCAAATACGACATTGGAAAAAGTTGATAACTTGTTGGATTCTTCGCAGGAAGATATTAAACAATTAATGGAAATGACACATCAAGCTACGGATGATTTTTCAAAATTGTCTGAAAACATTAATAATATAATCGGTGATAAAGAGTTTAAGACAACATTGTTGTCAACAGCAGATTCTGTAGGAAAATTGTCAAAAAATTTGAACAAAGTTATGGATGCTGCTGATGCGGAAGAAACCGGTAAAAATATTAAGATTATAACAGAAAACTTGTCACAAATCAGTGCCAGCGTTAATGCAATGACAAGTGACGGAAAGTTGAAATCTCAGCTTACTTCTGCTATAAATAATGTTAATAATGCAATGATACAAATGTCAACAGCATTAGAAACAGTTAATAGCGTAGATCCGAAGAATCCTAAACAAGCTTCTGATTTAAAGCAAATTGTTGATGATACTGTATGTATAACAGCTAATTTGAAAAAATTCTCGGATAAATTGAATAAGAGATTTTTACTGTTCAGGTTATTATTCTAAAATGTTGAATTTAAAAACGGAAATTACTAAAATACACTATACAAGGGATCCGAAAGGAATTTTGTTTGAAATATTGAAATTCTGTTCAATATTTTACGGATTTGGCAGCAGGGCAAAAAATTTTTTATATGACAAGAAAATATTGCGCCCAAAGAAAGTAAATGCGTTTGTTATTTCTGTGGGGAACATGACAACCGGCGGAGTCGGAAAGACCCCTGTTGTAACGCAGATTGCAAAATATTTAACCGAAAACGGCAGAAGGGTTGCTATTGTTTCGCGCGGTTACGGCGGGAAATTAAATAACAAAAAAGTAAATATGATATCTGATGGTGTTTCTGTCTATTATGATGCATCAGAAGCCGGTGATGAACCTTACTGGCTGGCCCAAAATAATCCGGGAGTTTATGTATTTACTTGTGCAAGCAGATATTTAGCTTCTAAATATGCTGTTAACAATTTTGGAGTGGATACAATTATTCTTGATGACGGCTTTCAGCATAGAAAACTCCACCGTGATTTGGATATTGTTTTAATGGATAGCGTAAAAGGCTTCGGTAATGAATGTTTATTGCCGGCAGGGCCTTTAAGAGAAGGTGCAGAAGCTTTAGACAGAATAGATAAACTTGTAATTGTATCAAAAAGCACCAAACACGATACCGCAAAAAAAGTTGCAAAGATTATGCATAAACGTTTAAAATTGCCGACTTTAGTCTGTTACAACGAACCTGATTATGTATATAATATAAAAACAGGTCAAAGGCTTATGGACGGTATGGATGTTACTGCAGTATCCGCAATCGGGCAACCGCAGCAGTTTTATGACTTTTTAAAAGATTTTAACGTAATCAAGACAGTAACATTTGATGATCATCATCAATATTTGCCGACAGACATTCTTGATATTCAGGGGAATATAATAACAACAGAAAAAGATGCGGTAAAATTGGAACGCTTTGATTGTAATAATATTTATGCGCTGAAACTAAAAACGATGATAGATGTTGAGGAATTACTAAAATAATGGTTGCAGATATTGATGCTATTGTAACAACACTTCAGAATGCAAAACAACCGCAAAGTGATTTTGTCAAACTTATGGATTCTTTTAAAGATCCGTATTTGGTTTTGATTGCTTGTATATTGAGTTTAAGGACAAACGACAGAACCACTTATCCTGCGACTTTACGAATGTTAAAACTTGCCAAAACTCCCGATGAAATGATGAAAGTCAGTGTTGAAGACTTGGAAAAAGCAATTTATCCTGTCGGGTTTTATAAAAATAAAGCGGGGCAAATTATAGAATTATCAAAAAAATTGGTTGAAGAATACGACGGAAAAGTCCCTTGTGACATTGAAGAATTGTGCAAATTCAAAGGTGTCGGACGAAAAACTGCAAATCTTGTCTTATCCGAAGGGTTTAATGAGCCTGCAATTTGTGTTGATGTGCATGTTCACAGAATTTTTAATCGACTTGGGTATCTAAAAACAAACACCCCTGAAGAAACCGAGTTTGAATTACGAAAAAAACTGCCTAAAAAATATTGGATACCGATAAATTCCCTGCTTGTAACTCATGGGCAGAATGTTTGTAAACCGATAAAGCCGAATTGTGCTCTTTGCCCTATACGAGAATATTGCAAGTATTAGAGAAGTAGAGAAGCAGAAGTCCGGATGCGTAGCCTGCTTAAAAGAAGCACAGAAGACAAGAAGGCAGGAGGGCAGGCTATTTATTAAATTGAAAATTGAAAATTGAAAATGGAAAATTGTTTCATTTTTTTTATTTTCCCTCCCTCGGGGGAGGGTGTCCGAAGGACAGGAGAGGGTTTTTGCAATTAGATGCGTAGATGCATATGTTGTTTATTAAAAGAGGAGAAGAAAACAGGAGGGCAGGCTATTTATTAAATGGAAAATTGAAAATGGAAAATTGAAAATTGTTTCATTTTTTTTATTTCCCCTCGCCCATCGGGAGAGGAGTTGTTGTTTACGAACGATAGTGAGTATTACAACAACGGTGAGGGGAGAAAATGACATCAGACATGGCGTAAATGCATCATACCATGTCATTGCGAGCGAACGTTAGTGAGCGTGGCAATCCCATTAATATAATAGTGCATTTTTTAATTTGTCCAATTTTATCAATGAGATTACTACACATTCTTCGAATGTTCGTAATGACATGAAATTGCGTAGGGCAGGAGGTTTATTAAATTAAAAATTGAAAATTGAAAATGGAAAATTGTTTCGGGTTTAAACTTGATTTTTTTCTTGTCTTTGTGATATTTTAGTAATAAATTGTTGTTAAAAACAACAGTTGCGGTTAATGATACACATGAAAATAAATAGGAGCGAGGATGACTGAATTAACTAATTCTCGTAAAATCGACACTAGGAAGCTGGATACTATCATTGCTGAGTGCGGCGGTGATAAATCACACTTGATTGCGATTTTACAAAAGGTTCAGGAAGAATACAAATACTTACCTGAAGATGCATTAATTTATATCGGAACAAAGATAGAAGGATTGTCCCCTGCAACGGTGTATGGTGTTGCAACATTCTATGCGCAATTCTCTCTTGACCCGAAAGGTAAATATGAAATTAAAGTATGCGACGGTACAGCGTGCCACGTTCGTGGTTCAATGCCTGTATTAAATGCAATAAAGGGACATTTAAAACTTGAAGAAGGTAAAATGACAACACCTGACGGCTTATTCTCGTTAGAAACAGTAAGCTGCCTTGGTGCTTGCGGGCTTGCGCCTGTTTGTGTCATAAACGGTAAGGTTTATCCGCAAATGACAACCGATGCGGTTAAAATGATTTTGGATACTCTTTTAAAGGAAGAAAGAGGTTAAGGAATGGCAAATTTGAATATTGATATTAAACAAGAGCAGCAAAATGCTCAAAATAAAATAAAAGAACAAGGTTTTAGAGTTCTGGTTTGTGCCGGTACAGGATGTGTAGCAAACGGTTCTTTAAAAATCATAGACAAATTCAAAGAATTAGGCGCAGATGTATCCGTTATGTCTGATTATGACAAGGTTACAATAGTACCGACAGGATGTCACGGTTTTTGTGAACAAGGCGTTCTTGTTGTATTCCCTGATTTGGATTTAACTTATGTAAAAGTAAGACTTGAAGATGTTGAAGAAATTTATGAAGCATTAAAGAAAAATCAAGTTGTAGAAAGACTTTTATACACAGATCCTCATACAAATCAAAAGGTTCGTAAAAATGAGGATATTAATTTCTATGCAAAACAAACTCGTACGGCTTTGGCAAATTGCGGAGAAATGAATGCAGAAAGTATTGATGAAGCAATTGCACTAAGAGCTTATGAAGCATTATCAAAAGTGTTAACAGAAGGTAATCCTGATAATGTGATTGATACAATTATCAAATCAGGTTTACGCGGCAGAGGGGGCGGTGGTTTCCCTACAGGCATGAAATGGAAATTTACGGCTGCAAATCGCGGCGGTAAATCCTATGTCGTATGTAACGGTGACGAAGGTGACCCCGGGGCGTTTATGGATCGTTCCGTTATGGAAGGTGATCCGCATAAATTACTGGAAGGTATTGCAATCGCAGCTTATGCTGTTGGCGCAGATGAAGCTTATATATATGTTCGTGCCGAATACCCTCTTGCTATTAAACGTTTAAGAAAAGCTATTGCACAAGCTGAAGAAAGACATTTCTTGGGCGAAAATATTATGGGTTCGGGATTTAATTTAACAATCCATATTAAAGAAGGTGCAGGAGCTTTTGTTTGCGGTGAAGAAACAGCATTAATAGCGTCTATTGAAGGCGAACGCGGTATGCCAAGACCAAAACCGCCATTCCCTGCAAACAAAGGTTTGTTTGGCAGACCTACATTAATTAATAACGTTGAAACGTTAGCAAACGTACCTGTTATTATTTTGAAGGGTGCTGATTGGTTCAACTCTATGGGGACTGAAACTTCAAAAGGTACTAAAACTTTTGCCCTGACAGGGGAAGTAAATAATACAGGTTTAATTGAAGTTCCGATGGGTACAACTTTAAGAGAAATCGTTTTTGATATCGGCGGAGGTATCAGAGGCGGTAAAAAATTCAAGGCTGTTCAAATCGGCGGACCTTCAGGCGGATGTTTGACTGAAGAACATCTTGATATTCCGATGGATTATGACAACTTAATCAAAGCAGGGGCTATGGTCGGTTCCGGCGGTTTGGTTGTTATGGCGGAAGATACTTGTATCGTTGAGGTTGCAAGATTCTTTATGAACTTTACTCAAAACGAATCTTGCGGAAAATGTGTTCCTTGCCGTGAAGGTACAAAGAATATGCTGAAAATCTTGCAAAAAATTGTTGCAGGCAAGGCAACAATGAAAGATTTAGATTTGCTGGAAGAAATTGCTCATACAATTAAGGACGGGTCATTGTGCGGTTTGGGTAAAACTGCTCCAAACCCTGTTCTTTCAACTTTGAAGTATTTCAGAGATGAATATATTGCACACATTAAAGATCATAAATGTCCTGCAGGTGTTTGTACCGCAATGAAAAAGATTGTGATTAACGAAGAACTCTGCAAAGGATGTACAAAATGTGCAAGAAATTGTCCGGTCGGTGCAATTTCAGGTGAAATCAAACAACCTCACCATATTGATCAGTCAAAATGTATCAAGTGCGAGGCTTGTTTGACAAATTGTCCGTTCAAGGCGATAGTTTTAGAATAATAAAATAAGGAATAACAAAATGACAGAAGATAAAAAAACATTAATAATAGAAGGTAAAGAAGTTGAATTTACAGACGAACCAAACCTTCTTGAAGTTATCAGAAAAGCGGGAATGAATGTTCCGACATTTTGTTACCGCCCTGATTTAACATCTTTCGGCGCTTGTAGAATGTGTGTTGTTGAAGTTGAATATCCAAACGGCAGAAAGATTATCAATTCATCTTGTACAATGCCTCCTGAAGCGGGTATAAAAGTATATTTGAACACCGCAAAGGTCAGAAGAATAAGAAAGACTGTTTTGGAATTGTTATTGGCAAATCACGACAGAAAATGCTTAACTTGTGACAAATCAGGTGATTGTGAATTACAAAAATATGCTGAAGAATACAATATCAAGGAAATTCGTTTCCCTGATAAAGATGTAAAAGATTATGAACCTATTGATGATTCAAGCCCGTCGTTTGTTCGTGACCCGAATAAATGTATTCTTTGCGGAGCTTGCGTAAGGGCTTGTTCCGAATTTCAAGGTCATTCAGTTTTAGGTTTTGCAAATCGCGGTTCAAAAACAAAGGTACAACCTATAGGCGGTCGTCCTATCGGGCAGGTTGATTGTGTAAATTGCGGTCAATGTGTTGCTGTTTGTCCGACAGGTGCTTTATCCATTAAAAACGAAACAGACTTGGTTTGGGATGAAATAAACAATCCTGAAAAAACCGTTGTTGTTCAGATGGCACCTTCTGTTCGTGTAGCATTAGGCGAAATGTTCGGGTTAGAGCCGGGAGTTAACACAATCGGTTTGGTGAATGCTGCTTTGAGAAAATTAGGATTTAATTATGTATTTGATACTAATTTCTCTGCGGATTTAACAATAACGGAAGAAGCAACCGAATTTTTAGAAAGACTAAAATCAGGTCAAAATTTACCTATATTTACATCTTGCTGTCCGGCTTGGGTAAAATATTTGGAAATGATGCACCCTGATATGTTAAATCATTTATCAAGCTGCAAATCTCCGATGAGTATGATGTCATCAGTTTTGATTGATTTGATGCCAAAATATTTCTCAGTTGAGCGTAAAGATATGACAATTGTTGCAATTATGCCTTGTACCGCTAAAAAGTACGAAGCAAAACGTCATCAATTGACAACCGATAATCGTCCTGATACCGATATTGTTCTTACAACAAAAGAACTTGGTGCGATGATAAAATCAGCTGGTATCGATTTCAAAGCGTTAGAACCTGAAGGAAATGATTCACCATTTGGCGAATATTCTGGTGCAGGTACAATCTTTGGTGCTTCTGGCGGTGTAGCGGAAGCTGCTGTTCGTACGGCTTATGAATATGCAACGGGAGAACAGCTAAAGGATGTTGATATCAAGGAAATGAGAGGAACATCAAACCGTTCTAAAACCGTTGAACTTGATATTAAAGGTACAAAAGTTGTAGTAAGAGTTGTTTCAACATTGAAAGAAGCAGAAAAAGCCATCCAAGAAATTAAGAACGGAACTGCAAACTTCCATATGTTGGAAGTTATGGCTTGTCCGGGCGGTTGTATCAACGGCGGAGGTCAGCCTAACAGCCACGATGACAGCAGCATAAAAGGTAAACGTGCTTGCGGTTTGTATAAGGAAGACGAAGAATTGCCTATCCGTAAATCACATATGAACCCATCCATTCAAAAACTTTATCAAAATGATTTTGAACATCCGGGTTCGCATAAATCGCACGAATTGTTGCATACAACTTATCAAAATAAATACAACGGCTCGTATAGAGATATATAAGTCATTGAGAGTGAATGAATAAAAACAATAAAGCCTGTGTTGATTTAAAATACAGGTTTTATTGTATTAATAAATATCCTGTCCTCCTGCCTTCTTGTCTGCAGTACTTCTGTTTCAT
>OMVC01000084.1 GCA_900314375.1 uncultured bacterium | reverse complement strand
TAAATCCTTCTATTTCGCCTGAAACGGTCGAAAAAGAAAGAGCAAGATTAGGTTTGGATAAGCCTATAATAGTTCAATACGGAAAATGGGCAATATCTTTTGTTAAAGGTGATTTAGGGGTTACTTCAACAGGTGAAAAAGTAAGTGCAAAACTTGCCGAACGTATCCCGAATACTCTGTTATTAACTTCTATTGTAATTTTATTGACATGGCTAGTCGGTGTTCCGCTGGGAATACTTGCTGCTGTTCGGTGGAAAACCCCGTTTGACAGAATAATGACTGTTGTCACAAGTATAGGGATGGCTATTCCGTCATTTTTCTTTGCGGTGCTTTTATTGATGTTTGCAGTAAGGACAGGCTGGTTCCCGATTGGCGGTCTGACAAGTGCCGGATATGCCGATATGAATATATTCGGAAAATTTTGGGATATTACCCATCATTTGATTTTGCCTGTATTTGTACTGTTTACAATATCTTTAGCAGGACTTCAAAGACAAATGAGAGCAAATATGCTTGACGTTTTGGATAGTGATTATGTAAAATTTGCAAGAGCGAAAGGCTTAAGCGAAAATGTTGTTATATACAAGCACGCATTAAGAAATGCCATTAACCCAATGATTACATTGTTAGGATTTGAATTTGCGGGGTTATTATCAGGTGCGGCATTGACAGAATACGTTTTTCAATACCCGGGATTAGGACGTTTAATCTTGGAAGCGGTTATGAAATCGGATATTAATCTTGTAATGGCATCTTTGATGATGGGTGCGGTTATGCTTATTTTAGGTAATTTAATAGCGGATATCCTTCTTATTATTACGGATCCGAGAATAAGGACGGGTGCATAATGTTTAGAGAAGTGATTATTCAATTATGGAAAGATAAATTTGCGCGTGCTGCCCTTATAGTTCTTGGGATAATATATCTTGCACTGTTTTTTGCGGATTTTATCGCCCCGTATACAAAAGATTTTTCAGACAGAACAATGGCTTATGTTCCGCCGTCAAAAGTTTTTACTATTGACGAAAACGGAAAGTTTTCAAAACCTTATACTTATAATTATGTAAGAGAATTTGACCAAAATTCATTGGAAATAAAATACAAATTTGACAGAAGTAAAAAACATTATATAAAATTCTTTTCAAAAGGTCAGCCGTATAAATTTTTGGGTCTTATACCGATGAAACGCCATTTATTCACAACAGATGAAGGCGGAAGAATGTTTTTGTTAGGAACCGATATAAACGGCAGGGATGTATTTTCTCGTTTATTGTTCGGCGGAAGAATTTCCATGACTATCGGATTTTTGGCATTGCTGGTATTATTCCCGATAGGTTTGTTATACGGCGGAATTTCAGGATATTTCGGCGGAAAAGTCGATATGTTAATGATGCGATTTGCCGAAAGTATTATGGCAATTCCGAGTTTTTATCTTTTGATAATACTTGCATCTGTATTGCCTTCGGGGATGACAAGCACCCAGAGATTTTTATTGATTGTAATAATTCTTGCTTTAATCGGATGGGCTGGATTTGCAAGAGTTGTCAGAGGAATGGTTTTATCAATCAAAAATGAAGATTATGTACAATCTGCAAAATCAATAGGTGCTTCGGATTTGCGCATAATTATTAAACATATTTTGCCTCAAACAACGAGTTTTGTTATTGTTGCAATGACGTTATCCGTTCCGTCTTATATTTTGTCGGAATCAGGGTTAAGCTTTTTGGGATTAGGTATTCAACAGCCTGACGCAAGCTGGGGTAATATGTTAAAAGAGGCACAGGAATTTACAAATATTTTATACAGACCTTGGCTGCTAACTCCGGGATTTTTAATATTTGTATCAGTTTTGGCTTTCAATTTAATCGGTGATACAATCAGAGATGTTTTAGACCCGAAAAGTAAGGTAAGATAATAAACAAAGAAGGATGAAAAATGATTGATGCAAGTTTTGTAAATTGGGATTTTGTAATAAGAATAGCGGCAGCGGTCGGTTTTAGCTTTTGTATAGGATTGGAGCGAGAATTAACCAATAAATATGCGGGATTAAGAACGCATATTATGGTAGCTTTAGGTGCTTGTATATTTACATTAATATCTATATACGGTTTCCCGACATTTGCAAACGGTGATAATGTAATAGTTTCGCAGGCAACGGGTATTCGAGATACCGCGCGTGTTGCGGCACAAGTCGTAACAGGTATCGGTTTTATCGGTGCTGGTACTGTTTTAAGAAACGGACCTATTGTTTTCGGGTTAACTACGGCTGCTACATTGTGGATAGCTGCAAGTATAGGTATGGCATGCGGCGCCGGAATGTTTGGAACGGCTTTTGCAGGAACTGCTTTAGCCATTTTGACACTTGTTATAATAAGAGTATTTGAACGTAATGTTTTGCCAAACTCTACCAAGAAAACAAAAATGGTAAAAGTTGGCGTTATTTGCACAAACGAATATTCAAAAACAGTTCAAGATTATTTATTGCAGAATTTTCAGGATATAACAGAAATCAAAAAACGTAAATTTAATAACGACGGCAACACGACAAAAATTTCCTGTCTGATTTCTGTTCCCGAAAAAATGCATATTTCGGAAATATATAAAGATTTTCAGCAGTTGGATCAGGTCGAATCTGTTTCCGTTGAAGATTTCGGAGAAGCGTAAATATATTTTGTTATAAAACTATAAATAGTATTTACAGTTTTATATGTTTAGAGTATAAACATTATAAAGTTAGGGAGAATTATAAATTGAAATATAAGAGGATATTATTAAAGGTCAGCGGGGAAGCATTATTAGGGGAACAACAATTCGGTATTGCTCCCGAACCCGTTACAATGATTGCTAATGAAATAAAAAAAGTTGTTGATATGGGCGCAGAAGTTGCTGTTGTCGTCGGGGGCGGAAATATCTTTCGCGGAATGAAAAACAGCACAAAAATAGGTTTAGACAGAGCAACAGGCGATTATGTCGGTATGCTGGCAACAGTTATGAATGCTATTACCTTACAAAGCGCATTGACTCAAATAGGGGTATCCTGCAGAGTTCAAACAGCTATTGCAATGAATCAAATTGCAGAACCGTACATAAGACACCGCGCAATCAGACACCTTGAAAAAGGCAGAGTAGTTATTTTTGCAGCAGGAACGGGAAATCCTTTCTTTACAACCGACACTGCAGCAGCATTAAGAGCTTCGGAAATTAACGCTCAAGCAATGCTTATGGCTAAAAACGGAGTTGACGGAGTTTATTCGGCAGACCCGAACAAAGATCCGAATGCTAAAAAAATTGATGAAATGAAATACGATGATATTATTATAAAAGGGTTAAAAGTTATGGATACATCAGCTTGTGACCTTTGCAAACAAAATAATATTCCGATTATTGTTTTTGATTTCAAGAAAGAAAACGGAATAAAAGATATACTTAATGGCGAAAAATTAGGAACTTATATAAATTAGAAAGAGGTAAAAAATGTCAGAAGCATTAGATGAAATGTTTTTATTCGGCGAAGAAAAAATGGAAAAAGCTATTGGACAATTGCAAAAAGAATTTGCATCAGTTCGTTCCGGACGTGCAAATCCTGCTATTTTGGATAAAGTTGTTGTGGAATATTACGGAGCACCTACTCCTTTAAGACAAATGTCTCAAGTAACGGTTCAAGACGGCACAACTCTTGTAATTACACCTTATGACAAAACTATTATGAAAGATATTGAAAAAGGGATAATAAAAGCAGAGATAGGAATTACTCCAAACTCGGACGGTACATGTATAAGACTTCCGTTCCCACCTTTAACCGAAGACAGACGTCGTGAAATTGCGAAAGATGTAAAAAAATTAGGAGAAGACGCAAAAGTTGCAATAAGGAATATTCGTCGCGAAATGGTTGACAAATTGAAAAAAATCGAAAAAGACGAAAATCTTCCTGAAGATGCTGTTAAAGATAATCAGGATAAAATTCAAAAAATAACTGATAAATATACGGATAACATAGACAAAGCCGTAGAAGCAAAAGAAAAAGAGGTTATGACAGTATAATGAAATTGGATTTAGGTCTGAATAAAAATGCTGTCCGAATGTTAACCGGATTTTTATTCGGATGGATTGTGGCTGAATGTATTGTTTATGGTGGCTTGGCACTTTTGGGATTATTGGGTGTAATCCTTGCTTTTGCAACAAAAGAGTACGTAAAAATACTTAACCACAAAGGGTTTTATCCGAGTTTAAAAGTCATATACGGAACGGAAATCGCATTAGCAATAATTGTTTATTTTGAACGGTTTGACTTGGTTGCGGCGACATTAACAATATGCGCTATGAGTTCATTTATGTGGGTATTGTTTGTCGGCAGGCAACCATATATCGCAAATGTCGCGACGACTTTGTTCGGAATGGTTTATTGCGGATGGTTTCCGCTGCATTTAATATTTTTCAGAAATCTTGAATGTGCACAATATGACAGCGGTTTAGGTTTTGTCATTATGATGCTTGCTTGCATCATTTCGACTGACGTAGGTTGCTATTATGTCGGGACAAGATGGGGCAAGCATAAATTAGCACCGACGGTAAGTCCTAACAAATCAATAGAAGGTTCAATAGGCGGTGCTGTTTGTTCCGTATTAATGGCAGAAATCATAGGCATATTCTTCTTGGGAATAAGCTGGTGGTTATCATTAATCGCAGGGGTAATATGTACAACGTTCGCACAAATTGGTGATTTATGCGAATCATTACTTAAGCGCGATGCCGGTGTTAAAGATTCGGGCGACTCGTTACCGGGGCATGGAGGTTTTTTGGACAGAACCGACAGTTTTGCTCTGACTATTCCTATAATGTATTATTTCGTTAAATATTTCATTTTCAAAACAGAATGGATGGGTGCAACTGTTGAATTCATAAAAGGATTTTTGCACTAATGAAAACTGTTTCAAATATATTCGGAATAGAAACATTAACACCTGATTTGTATAAAAAAGCGCTTACTCATCCTTCATATATTCAGGATAATAATTTGCCGTATACAGATTGCTATGAAAGAATGGAGTTTTTGGGCGATGCCGTATTAAAACTTACGGTATCAGATTTGTTATACAGGGTTTTTCCCGATTCAAGAGAAGGTGAAATGTCAAAAATCCGCGCAATTTTAGTATCTGATAATATGTTAGCGGAAATTGCGAAGAAAAACGGCTTGGCTGACATTATAATTATGAACAAATCGGAAGAAAAGCATGGCGGCAGAAAGCTCAATTCTATTTGCGCTTGTGCTTTTGAAGCGGTATTAGGCGCATATTATCTTGACGGTAAATTTGCGGAAATCCGTTCATATATTGAAAAGACTTTTTCACCTTTGATAAAAGATGTTAAAGATAATTTACCGATTTATAACGCTAAAGAGATTTTGCAAGAATATACTCAAGGATTAACTAAGGAAAGACCTGTTTATACAGTTATAAAAGAATCAGGTCCCGAACATAAGAAACAATTTGAAGTCCAAGTAAGCTATAGAGAAGAAGTATTAGCAACAGAAGTCGGGAAATCGAAAAAAGATGCCGAGCAAAAAGCCGCATACGTTGCTTGCAAAAAATTAGGGGTAATAAATTAATGCAAACAATAATTTCACCATCAATATTATCAGCAGATTTTGCAAATCTTGAACGGGATATTAAACTTGTTCAAGATAACGGTGCGGATTGGATTCATGTTGACGTTATGGACGGTCATTTTGTGCCAAATATTACAATCGGTGTTCCTGTAGTAAAATCTTTAAAAAAAATTACCGACTTGCCGTTAGATGTTCATTTAATGATTGATAATCCGGATAAATATGTTGAACCGTTTGCCAATGCCGGTGCTGATATTTTGACATTTCATTATGAAGCGATTTTCAGTAGTCAGAATATTTTAGATCTGATAAAAAAAATTCACTCGTTCGGAATAAAATGCGGCATCTCAATAAAACCAAAAACTTCTCCCGAAGTTTTAATACCGTATCTTGATATTGTTGATAT
>OMVC01000092.1 GCA_900314375.1 uncultured bacterium | reverse complement strand
GTTCCTGCTCACGTTGAAATGATGGGCGTTATCGGTATGGGTAACAACCCTATGGTTGGAGCAACAGTTGCATGCGCAGTTGCAGTAGCTCAAGCTATGAATAAATAGTTTTAAAATTTTATTCAAATAATAAATAAAAGTCTGTTAATAATTAACAGGCTTTTATTTTGTGCAAAATCATTAATGAGATTGTGTAAGTCTTAAGCTTTACGTTAATATAAAACTGTGAGTGGAAATTTGTATCGTTATTTAAATTTCCCTCAAGTGGCGCGTGAAAATTTTGTATTTTGATAATAGGCTGTTCGCTTGCCTTCATGTTTCCAAAGCTTCAGTTATAAACAAGATTATGCCTCTGCGCATCTATGCCTCTAATTTCTATTTCCCGTAGCTTTCAAGATTTATCATTCGGTATTGAAGTGCCTGCATAAGGTGTATTTGCCCTATATTTTCGCTACCGTCCAAATCAGCAATGGTTCTTGCCAGTTTTAATATTCTGTCGTATCTTCTGCCTGATAATTGGTATTTTACAATAGCGTTTTTTAAAAGTTCTTGCGATTGTTCATCGGTTTGGCAATATTTTTTGATAAGTTTTGGTGTTAATTCGGAATTTGTTAAAATACCTTCGTTTTTATACCTCTCAAGTTGTATTTTTCTGGCTTTTAACACTCGTTGCCTGATAGTTGCAGAATCTTCTTCAGCTTTGTTATAATTCATCAATTCAGACGGAGTAAGACGCGGGACATCCACTTGTAAATCTATTCTGTCTAACAATGGGCCTGACAGTTTTGATAAATATCTGCTTATTTGAAAATCAGAGCAAGTGCATTGTTTTTCTTTATCACCTAAAAATCCGCAAGGGCAAGGATTCATTGCGCCAAGTAAAATGAATTTAGCGGGATATTTAACAGAATGTGTCGCCCTTGAAATAACTATTTCGCCGTCTTCTAAAGGTTGCCTTAAAACTTCCAATACAGCTCTCGGAAATTCTACCATCTCATCTAAAAATAAAACTCCTCGATGTGCAAGTGTTATTTCACCGGGTTTTGGGTTACTGCCCCCGCCTATTATTCCGTTTGCAGAAGCGGTATGGTGAACGGCTCTAAAAGGTCTTTGGGTTACTAACGGTTCATCGGATTGCAATAAACCCGATACGCTGTATATTTTCGTAAGTTCAAGCGCTTCCTCCATTTCCAACGGTGGAAGTATTGACGGAAAACACTTTGCCATCATGGTTTTACCTGAACCGGGAGAACCTGTCATAAGGATATTATGTCCGCCTGCTGCCGCAATTTCCAATGCTTTCTTCGCTTTTTGCTGTCCCTTTACTTCGCGAAAATCATTTATAAAATCTTCTTTTAATTTTGATTCCAAGTATTCACTTGCATTAACCTTTGTTATTTTTAACGGTGCGTCCGTAAAATGAGAAATAACATCGCCTAAATAATTTGCTCCGTAGACATTTATACCTTCAATTAAAGCAGCTTCTTTTGCATTTTCGGCAGGCACAATTACATTTTTTACTCCTGCCTCTTTTAATCCCAAAACCAACGGCAACATCCCTGCAATTGGTCTTATTAAGCCATCCAGCGCCAATTCTCCGATAAATGCATAATCGTTTACTTGTTCTTGTGTTAAAACTTCTTCTTCAATCAGAATCCCTATTGCAATAGGCAAATCAAACCCTGTACCGTTCTTTTTTATATCAGCAGGCGCAAGATTTATTACGACTTTGCGGGATGGAAACGTAAAATTGGAATTTTTAATAGCTGATTTTACCCTGTCACGCGCTTCATTAACCGCAGTATCAGGCAATCCCACAATAGAAAATGCGGGCAGAGAATTTATTACATCTGTTTCTACCCAAATTTTATATGCATTTAAGCCAATACCTGTTGCTGTTTGAACTCTGTTTACCATCTTGATTTCGAGTATATCATAATATTTCAAATTTGTCTTTTATGTTTCGTTATGCTAAAATTCGACTGTAAGAGAGGTTATTATGAATAAAACTATTTCTAAATTGAATAACAATATTGATTATATATATAAACAAAATAAAAATACACCGAGAATGGCATTATGTTTGAATTTTTCTATAAACCAACCCGAAGTAACTCCTGGGATTTATACGTTGATGGCACGTTTGTTGCTGCAAGGAACAAAAAAATATAACAGTGAAGAATTGGCAAATGAATTTGAAAAATATGCAATAGACTTTGCTGCAGAACTTTTCCCTAATTATTTGAGAGTGAAATTTGTATGTTTAAATGAAGATTTTTCCAAAGCTTTGGAGTTAACTGATGAAATTCTTAAAAATTCAACATTCGAAGAATTGGAAAAAGAAAAGATTAAATTAAAAGGCGAGATAACGGCAGAATTAGACTCCCCAAGAACGAGAGCTATGGATGCGTATTATCGTAAAATGTTCGAAAATCATTATTACGGAAATTCGCTTATAAAGATTTTGGAAAATATAGATAATATTACCAAAGACGATATTATTTCCGCATATACTTATATATTGAATAACAGTAAAAAAAGTTTAGCACTTGTAGGTACATTGGATTTGGATTCAATCCTACCGCAAATAGAAAACACTTTGGGTAAATTGCCTTTGGCTACAAGCACAAATTTTCAAATTCCGAAACCGAAACTCGAAGAAGTTAAGACTTCAGAAATTATAAAATCCGATTTGAATCAAGCGCATATCATTAAGGGATGGTTGCTTCCTACATACGGCGAACCTGACTATCCCGCAATTGTGTTATTGAATATAATTTTAGGTGCTTGCGGTTTGTCTTCAAGATTGTTTTTGGAATTGAGAGATAAAAAAGGTTTGGCTTATGTTGTCAGAAGTTCTTATGAAACCTACAAGCTTGCAGGTAATTTCATGATTTATATTGCAACAGAACCAAATAATATCAGTACATGTCTTGCAGGTTTTGATGCCGAAATCGAAAAAATAAGAAATTATCCTGTTTCTCAAGAAGAATTGGATAATGCCAAAACAAATATTGTAGGTAAATATGAGTTTTTGGAAGAAACCAACATTCAACAGGCATGTGCTTTTGCAAAATATGATGTACTTGGTTTGGGATTTAATTATTCCGAGAATATAAAACAACAAGTACAATCGGTTACTGTCGATGAAATTTTGAATTGTGCTCAAAAATATTTTGTACAAGATAAATATGTATTGTCGATTATAAAACCTGAAGTGTAATTTTATTATTTTATTTGTGTAAGAATATTTTGTGTAATATCCTCACCGCCTGAAATTACCATTCCGGTAGGTAATACAAGGTTGTAGTCACTTTTTTTTGCTTGAGATGCAATCTCATTTCTGATGTTGGTAGTAATTTCTACAATTTTTTTACTATATTCTTCATCAATTGCATTTTTCTTGGCTTCAATTTGTTTACGATAATTTGTTTCCAATTGCTGCGCTTTTTCTTGAGAGTCCGCATTTACTATTTCATTTTGCGCTTTTGAAATAAGAGTGTCCAATTCTTTCATTTGTTTATCTTGAGAGGATTTCAGGCTTTTGACAGCGGACGATTTTTCCATAATTTGCGTAACATCTACAACCGCGACCTTGTATTTCGGAAAAGACACCGCAACATTATTTAGTGAATAACCTGCAAAAAAGAATAATAAGCATGATGCAATAAACCAAATATTGTTTTTCATAATAAATCCTCCTTAAATTTTCATAAAGATATTAAATGAACCTGTGCAAAAAAAGAATTATCCGTCAGGGTAAAAAAAATCCTCCGGGTCTGTGGAGGAATTTTTATACATTACTTAATAAACACTAGGATTTTTCTAAACTGAGGATTATATAATTTCATTATTAAGCAAATATGCTTTTTAATGAGTCTGACTTTTTATTGTTTTCTTTTTGATTATCTTTTTTAGGAGAATTATCCATCAACAGTTCTCCGCCATAGAAAGGATTTGAACCATCTCTGTCTTTTTGAGTTTCTACTGTTTGTATTTGCATAAATTGAGATTTGTTTGTTTCGGAAATCTTTTGTGTCTCTGTAGGTGCAGCATTGACATTAGGCATGTATTTGCCGTCTATTCTGTTAGAAATAGCTGCTTGTGAATTTAAAAATTGAATAGATTTCAAAGTTTCATTATCTAATTGAAATTGCAATGCATTATTCATAGCAATTTGTTTTTGCAAATTGGTATCAATTCTGCCTTGATATAAATCAACTCCTAATTCAACGGGTCTTGCAAAGTTTGTTGCTGCACCGTTTGAAATATTGTTGGAAAATTGAGCAGATTTTTGGGCTGCACGATTTAATATCTCTTTTGATACTTCTTTAAGCATAGAGGTATCAATGCCGTTTCTATATAAAGATGTATAGTTTACGTTCAGACCCATTATATTAATCCCTTTTTGTTTTCCTTACATGAATATATTCGGCATGTTTTGTTGTAATCTTTAATATTTTTGCCAATTTGTTAAGTTTTATTAACTGCGATTTATAAGAAAAAAATATTCTACATATATATTAATATTAATTAGGTCAAACTGCTTAATTTTATTGAATTAATATAAAAAGCATATCCTCAAATATATACATAGAGTGTGTTGTACAAAATTTACTTCTAAAAAGTATTGACAGAATAGGGTAAAGTGATATAATGAGTCTGTCGATTACACATGACTGCGGAAAATGGTTAACCGTAGTTTAGGAAGAAGGAGGTTCGTAATGAACAAAGAAGAATTAGTAAAAGAAGTATCAAAAAAATCAAAATCATCTCAAAAAGCTGTTGCAAGCATTTTATCAGCAACATTAGAAACTATTGAAAAAACAGTTTCAAAAGGTAAAAAAGTTACTTTAGTTGGTTTTGGTACATTTGAATCTCGTAAGAGAGCTGCCAGAACAGGCAGAAACCCTCAAACAGGTGCTACTTTGAAAATTGCTGCTAAGAAAGTTCCTGCTTTCTCAGCTGGTAAAAAATTCAAAGAATTAGTAAAATAGTTTTTTGAGATTTAAAAATATAAGAGCGGATGTCTTTCGTTAGAGAGACGTCCGTTTTTCGTTATTACAACATGTACACTTTTTTATTGTATTGCACTTCGGGAAAAATATGATATAATTTAAATCATATAGGAGGGAGCATAATGTTTTTTAATAATAAAAAGAACCGTAAATCAGGGTTTACTTTAGCTGAAGTTTTAATCACATTGAGTATTATAGGTGTGGTTGCCGTAATGACAATACCTGCACTGCAAACGCATTATAACAGACAGATGGCTGAAACAAGATTGAAATCATTCTATTCAAAAATGTCGCAGGCACATGGTTTGTGGTTATCTGATGAGCATATGGATCCAAAAGATGTCAGTTACCGTGATGTAATAACTTCCGCCCAACTTATGGCATGGTGGCAAAATAATTTAGGCAGACATTTCAAGGCTTCTACTGTACAGACGATACTTAATGCCGGCAATCATTTTCCTTCGATAAGAATAACACTACTCGACGGTTCTGCGGCTAATGTTTATATTAATCATCCAGGCGAGGAGGGTGCTGCGATGCACTTTTTCTATTGTGTTGATTCAAGGTTCTGTACCGAGCATTTAAGAAATGATACCGACGGTATTCATGCTTTTCTATTTACCTTACATCAAGGTAATAAAGGGGGAGATTTTGTCACTTCTTATGATGAATTCCACGAAAAAAACAGAGCTGAGTTATTGGCAAATTGCAGCCTTCCTGATGTAAGTCGTCGTCATGGTTGTGCGCGATTGATAGAAGTCGACAACTGGAAGATAAGAAGCGATTATCCTTGGTTCCACTAAACAAAGTCTGTTTTGGCAGGGATAAACACAAAGTTGAAAATTGTTCGGTCTTTCCTTTAAGGGGGGACCGAAATTTTTGATTTAAAATTGGCGTTTATGCAATTTGACCTGATATTGTACACTATCTCCCCTGTTGGGAGGGTTAGGGGTGGTTCTGTCCATACAATTATCCCCTCCACGTCGGGGGAGGAGCATAGTTAGGCATTGTCCATGCAATTGTCCTCTCCCCATCCGGTAAGTTGCGGCAGGGACTGTCCATACAGTTGTTCCCTCCCCATCCGGGGAGGGTAAGGGAGGGGTCTTAATTATTAAATATAAATTTCTCTAATTCTAGAAAGACACCTTCTATATTATTATCAATATCGTTATTCCAAAATCTGATTATTCGGTATCCTTTTGTTTCAAAAAATTTTGTCCGTAATTCATCTTTTAAAATATTTTCTTCGAGATTATGTTGACTACCATCTATTTCGATTATTATTTTCTCTTTTTTACATAAAAAATCTGCAACATAGTTTTCCATAGGAAATTGTCTACGAAATTCTAAATTATGAAATTGGCGGTTTCGTAATAAATTCCACATTTTTCTTTCTTGTGGCGTCTGATTTTTTCTTAATTTTCGTGCTAATTCATAATTATATTTCATAGTTGCATTTTATCATTTAATTTAAAATTATTCCAAGACCCCCATCTAACTTCCCCCGGACGGTGGAAGAACAATCGTCCGCTTACAAA
>OMVC01000075.1 GCA_900314375.1 uncultured bacterium | reverse complement strand
ACATCACCGTTAAGACGCCATGTTGTATTCTCTGCACCATCAACATTTCCGACATATTCTCTTACCGCACCGACAAAGTTCATTATATCGTCATTTTTGAAGGTTAAATATGCACCGTTATTATCTGAACCCGAAGTTACATCATAAACAGTTCCGCCTGCGCTTGTTACTGTAGTAATTGAACTGTCAAGATTTGCATTATCTTTCAATGTTCCGTTTGTATAATAAACTTTTGTATAGCGTTTATCTGTATCAGATACAACTCTGATGTCATTCAGGTTAATTGTACCTGTAGAACCGTCAGCAAGCGTTGTTGCGAGAACTCTGTCACCTCTGTTTGTGGTACTTGTTCCGTTGAGCGCAACATCAATCGCTAATGCAACCGTATTATCCAAAGTTACATTACCCAGAGTTTGAGATTCAATTGCGTTAGTGATTAAATTGACCGCACCACCTGTTAATGTTGAATCCGTAACGGCAAATGCGTTGTTAATTCCTGCGTGCAGCGTACCGCCTGATAGTGCTAATAACGGAGTAGTAACTTTTGCATTAGCGTTAAATGTTCCACCTGAAATATCTATACCTGTTGAAGCGGTAGTTACAGCATTTGCATTAAAGGTTGGAGATTTATTTGCTCCGCCTGTTAGTGCAATATTTGCGCTGTTAAAGTTGTTTGCCGCAGTAACAACAGCCATATCGGAAACCGTTGTTGTGCCTGTAACATTTGTTATGCCGTTTGCCAGCCAATTACCGCCCGCAGTTACATTAACCGTTTCCGCATCGAATTTTGAGGTTGAGAGATTTGGTGTTGAATGCGCACCATAAACATGAACATTAGTTGCCGTAATATCGCCTGTTGAATTGAGTTCTCCGGAAACTCTCAATGACGGAGTGGTCATTGTGCCGTAATTGTTTATTGTACTATTCAAATTTGCAAATACATCGCTGCTTGCCGTAACATCACCGTATGCATTAAATACACCGCCCTGTTGGGTTGTGGCATTTGCAACATTAACCGCACCATAAGCATTATATTCACCGCCCCTTACAGAAACAGAATTTGCAGTAATTGCAGGTCCGTTATAACCTGCTGTTTGAGGCAAACCTGTATTTACAACACCATCATAAACAACTAAACTTGTTCCGAGCTCCATTGTGCCGTATGCATTTACAACACCACCGTTAACCCTCATTGACTGTTGTCTTATGGCACCATTTAGAGTAACTGCCGTTGTCTGGCCTTGAGCCTGATTAACTGATACGGCACCTCCCGAACCTGTTATGGTATTGAGAGTCGTTGTCCCTGCAAGATTCAATGTTCCTGCGTTTTGGATATCCGTACCGTTAGAGGTCATTGTAACATCTGTCAGATTGACCGTACCATAATTTGCGTTAGTAATTGCAGCACCGCTAAAGCCGGATATTCTCGCATCTTCAACCGACAGGGTCTGATTTGCACCCACACTCATTCCGCCTTTATTGTTGCCATTTATTGTATAGCCAGCACCGTTAATAGTCATTTCGGTTTTATTTGAATCGAGCGAACCCACTGAAGTTACACCGTTCGGATCATCACCCAAGTGTGTCAGGTCATTTTCAATTGAAACATCACCTGTGAGTGTATAAACATTATCAGTAGAAGTTAAATCATCATATCTGTATGCCGTTACAAAGTTGTGGTAATTTGAATTCTTAATATTCAGCCAAGCACCGCCATCATCAGAGCCGTTGTCGTAGATACTGTAACTTCCTGTCAAACCGTCAGCCTGTGACAGAGTGTATGTTGTTGCAAGTTTCGCATTGTCTTTTAATGTACCGTTTGTCCAGTAAATCTTGCGATACAAATAATCGCCGTCAGTTATAATTCTGACATTATCCATTACGACAGAGCCGGCATTAGTATCAGCCAAAGAACTTGCCGCAAGAGAATCTGCAGTCTTTGCACCAAAATCAACATCCGCAGCATAACCTATATCGGATAACAAATTAACCGTACCGAGGGAATTTGTTTGTCTTGCACCGTTTTGCTGGTCAATATACCCGCCATTACCGTCGTTAGTCAACGATGTCAATGCCATTGTACCGTATGTGGTCACGCCGTTAGCCTGTTTATACGAACCAAGTTTCACCTGCGCATTGTTATATAAAGTTAATGGAGTACTGGATACTCTGTTATTAAATATATATCTACCGCCGTTTTCCAATATATTACCCGCTGTATCCGCCGTATCATATGTCAAACCGGCTCTATTAAGGCTGAGTGTGGAATTTCCACTACCTGAAAGATTTATAACATCATTAATCGTAATGTTACGACCTTCTTTTGCTACTAAATTCAGATTATTAGACCAGCCATACAAAGCACCTTCAGAATTATCTGAGATTAAAACATCACGATTTTGTGCAGCAAGCGTTCCACCTTGAATAACATGGTGTACAGTATTACCAACGAAGTTACTATCTATAACATTTTCCGCAGCCACAAGATAATTTTTCGCAGTATTATTTATAAAATCAGAATTTATTACGGAAGTTCCTGCACTAATATGACCTATACCTGGACTAATCACAGTATTTCCGTAGAATAAAGTATTATCAATAAATGTTTTCGTGTTAGAACGATTAAATGTTAAATCCGATGTTACTTGATTATTTGCAAAAATTGAATCCCTAATATCAATAACCGACCCGCTGCCATGGGCAGTTTCAATAACACTTGAACTTGTATTATCTGCAAATACAGAATTTTTAATATTTAATCTACCGCCATTCATGAATATAAATGCATCATTACCGCCGTAGGTGTTGGCAGAAGTTACATTAACTCCTGTAATATTACCCTGAGCATCACGATTTACGGTTGCAGAACCTGCATTATTAAATTCAACCGTTCCGCCTGACTGAACAATTCTGTTACCGGTTACAACATCATTGAATTGTACCGTACCGCCACGATTTGCATTTACATCCGAATTTACATTGATTATGCCGTAAGGAGTAGCGGTTGCACCGTTGCCGCCCGTAATTGTTCCGTTAAATACAATATTTTTACCCGTTGCAGCATTAAGGTTTAATGTTCCGCCGTTATAAACATCATTTGCAACACCTGAAGCAGTATTTCCGCTAAATTGAGAATCAACATTCTGCGCAACAATTCCCATTGTTCCTGTGTTATAAACAGCACCACCGTTACCTGTTGCAGTATTTCCCGTGAAATTAGAATCCGTAACGGTTAAATCTGTTGAAGCGTTGGATATAGCACCGCCGTTTGCCGCTTTGTTATTTTCAAATCTCGCAGTGGTAATATTTAACTTACCTGCCATTGCACTATAAACAACACCGCCGTTACCTTCTGCTTCATTATTCTTGAAGTTTGTATTTGTTACGGTTACTTTTGTATTTGCATCATTTGTTGTTGCGTTGATTACGGCACCGTTACCCGCTGTTTTTGCATCCTGAATTGTGAATTTATCTATAGCAAGTTCAGAGCCGGTATTTGATACCGCAAACATAGAATGCTGCGTATCATCATCAGCGCTAGTTCTTGCAATAATTGTATCATTCTTACCGTCACGGCCTGCCAAAACAAGTTTGCCCGTCAAAGTTCCGAGCAAATCTTTGCCCGAATAGTAAGGCTCATCTTTAACAAGTGTAAATACTCTGTTACCTGATTTTACATGGTTCAGAATATACAATGTATTTTCGCCGTAATCTGTAGCCTCTAAGTGCAAAGTATTTCCGTCAACTATCGTTGCGGTGTATTTATATAAGTCTGACTCTAATACGGAACCGTAAGTATCAGCATTTGCAAATGTCAAACCGTCCAAAAGTTGAATATTTCTTGTCAGGTTAGCACCGTTATCACTGTTATCAAAGATATTGATATTATTAAGATTTATCGTACCGCCGGAAGCATTTGAAACTAATCTGTCAGCCGAACCCGCACCATCAAAACTTAAATCAATGTTCAAGTTGCTGTTTGTACCCGAAAGATTTGCAAATGTAACTGTGTTAACCGCATCATCAACAAGACTTATTACGGAAGAATTAACAACATAATTTCCGCCAAATGATGTACCTAGAATGTTCAAATTAGCATCATTGAATTGTGTTGTATTTCCTGCGGCATTAGTCAAATCGCCGTTCAGGTTATAAGTTGCATTTGTGAAACTTATTGTACCGCCGCCTGATACGCTATCAAACGAGAATTTTGCCAAATTACTGATATCATAACTGTCAGAGCCGTTTGCGACATAATTAAGTGTTGTTCCGTTTCCGACAACGGCACTATAATCAAATGCACCCGCAGTACCCTGAGTATCAGCGTTAACTGTCATAACACCGCTATCAACATCCAAAGTTCCCGTAAATCTGTCAGTACCGCTTGTTGTACCGTCGATTGTTAAAGTTCCTGCGCCAAGTTTTTGAACCGTACCGTTACCAACAATATTAGATGCCGTTACATCAAGCAGTCCGTTGTCATCAACTACAAGTTTTGCATTATTCGCAACCGTAATTTTTGAATTTTCACTATTAAAGAATGAATCTGAAGCAGACTGTGCATCAAATACCAAATTGCCCTGAGCAACCCGAACATCGCCGATGTATCCGCTATTATTTCCGGAAATTGTTAAATCACCCGTACCGAGTTTTGTAAATTCACTTGCCGTTGTTGCTGATGCGATACCGCCTGTAATAGAATTACCCGAAGCACCTGTTGTAAAGGTTAAATCAGCACCGTTTGCAAGGTAAATATCATTTGCAGCGCCATCCGCAATATTATTTGAGAAGTTAGAATTTACAACAACAAAATCAACCGCACTGTATATTGCACCGCCCAAACCGTCTGTTGAGTTGCCTGTAAAGTCAACATTTGAAATGCTTATGTCATTTGCATTTTCAAAATCAAACGCACCGCCGTTACCTGTTGATGTATTATCTTTAATATTTACATTTTCAATTTCAGCGTTTGCATTTGCACTGTTTGCATAAATAACAGAACCGCCTCTTGTTGAAACTGCCGCATCCTGAACTGTCACATCATGCAAATAGAAGTTTGTTCCATTCGCATCTGTCAATTCAAACATTGAACCGTTTGTACCTGCTGAAGACCAAGTGCCTTCCGCTCTTTCGCCGGAAATTACACTATTGTCTTTTGAAACACCGTTAACATTAAAGTTACCCGGCTCGGTTTTACCTAAATCATCTCCGATATGATAAGGAGACGCACCGTTAACAACAGAGAAACCTCTTACATTATCGGCTGTTCCATTGTTATAATTATTCATCTTCTTCAATGAATTTGGATCAGCAACACTATATGCAACAAATTTCAATGAGTCATTTTCAGTATCGGTAGTTGTAGTTGAAATTGAATATTCATAAACATTTGTTGACCAAGCGCCTGATATTGTTGCACCCGCAGCAGCCAAACTCAAACTGCTGTTATCGCCGTTTTTGATAATCTGAACTGTCTTTGACTGATCGGGGGTGTCAAAAATACCGTTATCATCAATAATTGCAAATCTTGACAAATTCAATATGCCGCTGCCGTACGCCGCTGAAATGGTATCCCCAGCAGGAGACGCTCCGAGTGATACATCCAATGAAATATGTGATGAATTTTGAGATGTTAAATTGCTAAAAGTATAATCGGTTATTGCCCTATCCATCATATTCAACATGGAATTATCCAAAACAGTAGCGTTGCCGACATTTGTTAAGCCTAAAGATAGGTACAGATTAGAATTTTTAAATGTAGCAGTATCATTTGCATTCAAGTCTGAATTCAAAGTAATCTTTGTTGCATTAGCACCGTCAAATATGAGATTATTATTACCGCTTACGGAGTTATAGAAACCGCTGTTGATAAATGTTTCTCCGATACCTGCGGTATAATCAAATGTACCGCCGTTTTTAAGGTTGATTTCAGGGAATGAACCCGCACCCAAAGTATCACCGCTTACGGATGTATATTTAAAGGTTGAATCATTACCCGCAGTATTATCAACATTAATTACTGCATCTGCATTAAAGAAAGAATTTTCATTACTTGGAGTGTATGACAGTGTTCCGCCGTCAATATTCGCAATTCCGCCGAAATCAGAATTATCACCCACAAGTGTTAATGTACCTTTGCCGTATTTGTTCAGTTCAGCACTATGCGCACCTGTTGCAAGGTTGCTGATGTTGATATTTTCGCTTGCCGAATTTGTTGTAATATCAAGTGATGCACCGCCTGCAATATTGTATTGTGCATTTGAACCAAAGAGAGTACCGCCGTTTGCACTGTTATATGCCAATGCTCCCTCTGTAATATTAACAGCACCGTTATATCCTGACATATTGCCGATAATATTAAGAGCGGTTGCACCTTCTTTTGTAAATGCTGCGGTTGTACCGCCTGTCAGAGTTGAATTGAAGTTCGCATTTGTTGAATTTGCAATATAATCAAGAGTTGAATTATCACCGACATTTATTGTTCCGCCGTCAAATACTCCGCTGTTTGTGAATGTTCCCGAGATATTTGTTGTACCGCCAGATATAGTTCCACTGTTTGAACCGTTCGTGGTGTTAATTGTATTTGTATTATTAATTGTACCTGCGTTTACTAATTCTGCAGTTATTACAGCACTATTTGCTAATATCGCGCCACTGTTTACATTCAATTCCCTTTGAGTTAAATCGGCATTTATTGTCGTTGTGCCGTCGGTTACGGTTGTTGTACCGTTGTTACCGTCTATATCATTTGCTATCAGGTTTGCACCGCTAAGGGTTAATGTGCCGTTATTGGTTATGCCTGATGTATTGTCAGAAATTTCCGCATTAT
>OMVC01000108.1 GCA_900314375.1 uncultured bacterium | reverse complement strand
GAATTTTTTACAATTGATTTCTTTAAAATTGCTTTGGGCAGCAAATTTCAACTTGTAAATATTTTTTAACATAATAAAACCGCGAGCTTAATATGCTCGCGGTAAAATAATATTTATTGTGTTTGTATCTAAATTCTGTTTTTCCAAACTCCGCCTTTTCTGTCAACTAAAGCATCATAGCAAGACCAAATTCTAAAAATACCTGTCAAACCCAAGACGGCATGTGTAACATTCTTTTCATATCCGTTATCATTGACAGCTTGTCCGATTCCCGGCCAAATTAGTAATGATAAAGCTGCAGCACCGACAGAACGTCCGCTTATGTTTCCGTTTGTTCCATGAGTCCCCGCAAATGCCGGAATTCCTGAAGCTAACACTGATAGTGTTAATAGCGAAATAATAGTTTTTTTCATACATACCCCCTTTTTTATGTATAAGTTTAACATAAACTTTTTGCTTGTTTCCATAATTTATCATATTCTTCAAAAGAATATTCATTCAGCGGCTTTGTTGCAAGTTCTTCCATCTTTCGGAATCTTTTTTCAAATTTTTTATTAGCTTTTAGTAAAGCTTGCTCAGCATCAATCTTATTCCAGCGAGCCAAATTAACCGCGGCAAATAATATATCACCAAATTCTTCTTCCATGTGTTCTTTATCTTGCTCTGTTTTGGCTTGTTTAAATTCTTCAATTTCCGAATAAAAACAATCATATAAAGATGCTTCATTCGGCCACTCAAACCCGACTTTAACAGCGCGTTTAGAAATTTTTTGTGCAGACATTAAAGCGGCTTGCGAACGTGATATCCCATCCATAACGGATTTTCTTTCGGTTTTTTCTTCAGCTTTTAATATGTCCCAATTCTTTTTAACTTCTTGTGCATTTTTAACTTTTACTTCTCCAAAAACATGCGGATGACGATGAATAAGTTTGTCTTTTAATTCTTTGGCGACATCTTCAATATTAAAATCTCCATGCTCTGATGCAATTTGAGAATGTAATAGTACCTGTAGTAAGACATCTCCAAGCTCTTCTTTTAAATGCGCCATATCATTTTCATCAATGGCATCAACGGCTTCATAGGCTTCTTCAAGCATATTAGGGCGCAGAGTTTGGTGAGTTTGTTCTCTGTCCCAGGGGCAGCCGTCAGGTGCCCTGAGTTTTGCTATTACAGATATTAATTCTTCTAAATTTTTATAATTCATATTGATATTTTAACACAAATCATACAAAAGGTTGATTTATATATTTCGTACTATGCTAGACTTAATGTGTGGATATAGTCAAAGAAAGAGGTAAAATATGTCAACAGTAGATAGAGTAAGTCAATGGAGCCATCGTATTTTTAATACTACGGCTAATGAACACAATGTACGCAGAGAATCAGTTTCAAATCCGTTTGCAAAATCAAATTTCCAAAAAAATATCTTAACGGAAGATGTTTTTGAATCAACAAAGAAAAAAGATGTAAGTTTCACAGGATTAAATAACGGTATAACTCAAGGTACAAAAAGAATTTACTCTACCTTTGTCGGTTCTATAAATGATTTTGGGAAAAGATTTTATGAAGGAATAGAATCTATAAAAGAATTTTGTCGCGGTGTAAAAGACAGTGTTGTTTCAACGTTGAATAAAATTCAAGAAATAGGTAATACTGAAATTCATATCGGAGAAGGTATCAAACATGGTTATGAAAGTGTAAAAAATGTATTATCTTATGATGTAGGTTCATTATTTAATACTCGCGGTAAAAATGTAGCCAGAATGGCAAAAATGGATCCTCATACTGAAGTTAAACCAATGTTAATAGACAGTATTGAAGCTTTGGCTTCCGATATGGCTAAAATAAGCGAAGCAGCATAATCAAAAGGAGAATATATAAATGACAGCAACAGTAGATATTAAAACAAATAAAAATTACATAAGAGTAAGTGATATTATTGACTCTTTGACTATAAATCCTAGTTCTGATGCAGTAGCTGTGTTGGAAGAAATTGGCACAAATTCTTCAATTGATGAAGTTAGAGAAATGACAGCAAGAGCTCTTGTAAAAAGAAATGAAGTTGCTTCATTATCAGTTGTTATTTCTAACAAAGGAAAAGGTATTAACGATATGTCAACAGTAGTTGCTATGAGCACTATCAATTCTTTGTTATCATTGGAAGATAAAGAAACGGCAATGACAGTTTTAGAAAATACAATATCAGGTGAAGGTATTCCTGAAGATGTAGTTGAAAATGCACGTTCTGTAAAAGCACTAATGGCTTTAAGTTAGTATAAATATATATTTTAATTAAAAAATGAACCGCAGGTAAAAGCGGTTCTTTTTTTGTATATTTTTAGTATAATTGTTGCAGATAAGGAGTAAAAATTTATGGGTCAAGTTATAAATAGAGAGCAAATTGCTTCTTTTGTGCAAAAGCTGCATCAAAGCGGAAAAACTGTAGTAGCAACGAACGGTTGTTTTGATATTTTACATGTCGGTCATGTCAGGTATCTTCAGGAAACTAAAAGTTATGCTGATTACAGTATTGTTTTATTAAATTCCGACAAATCGGTAAAAAGTATCAAAGGCCCAACCAGACCTATTAATAATGAAAATGATCGGGCAGAAATTTTATGTGCTTTGTCTTGTGTAGATTATGTTGTATTATTTGATGAGGATTCTCCGCGAAATCTTTTAGATGAGATAAAACCTGATGTTTATACTAAAGGTGCGGATTATACTATGGAAACTTTACCCGAAGCTGATATCATGCGTAAAAACGGCACTCGTGTTGAGTTTATAAAATTTGTTGAAGGTAAATCTACGACTTCTACTATTGAAAAAATGAAACAGAATTAATTACTCGGTTAATAGAAATTTACAAATATGGTTGTAAAAACAGATATTGTGCTATAATAAGCTAACAAGCAAAAATAATAGGGATATATATAATAAGGAGAAGGATTTATGAAATCATTTACGGTTGATGAAATTACTCAAATTACCGGCGGTATGCTAACAAAAGTTTCAAGCCCGGAAATTACTCAAATAGCGCCTCCGCTATTATCTGACGAACACACTTTAGCTTTGGCATTAGGCGAAGAAGAAATTGCAAATCTTGCAAAATCAGGAGCAAAAGCAGCTTTAGTTCCGCTTGGTGTTCAGATTGACGGACTTACTACAATCGAAGTTGAAAGACCGAGATTAGCAATGATGAAATTGTTGAATTTATTTTATGTACCGCCTGTTGTAAATAAAGACATACATCCGTCAGCAGTTGTTGATTCAACAGCTAAAATAGGTGCAAATGTCAGCATAGGACCAAATGTAGTAATTTCACCAAATGCCGTAATAGGTGATAATACAAAAATTCTTGCAAATACATATATAGGTAGCAACGCAAAAATCGGAAACAACTGTTTCTTCCATCCGGGAGTAAATATAGGTGACAGAGTTGTTGTAGGTAATGATGTAATACTTCATCATGGCGTTTCTTTAGGTGCAGACGGATTCAGTTTTGTAACAGAAAATCCGAATAATATTGAAAATGCAAGACAAGATGGCGAAATTAAAAAAGATAATTCTGACCAAGTAATATTTAAAATTCCTTCAATCGGTTCAGTTGTGATTGGTAACAATGTTGAGATAGGTGCAAATACAGCAATAGACAGAGGTACTATTGAAAATACCGTAATCGGAGATAACACAAAGATTGATGACCTTGTTATGATTGGGCATAATTGTCGTATAGGTAAAGGGTGTTTAATAGTTTCTCAAGTAGGTATCGCAGGCAGTTGCGTTATTGGTGACAGAGTCGTAATTGCAGGTCAGGCAGGCTTGGCGGATCATATCGAAATAGGTTCTGATACGATTATTACCGCAAAAGCAGGTGTTACGAAATCATTCCCTGAAAAATCAATTATTGTTGGTATTCCTGCTGTTCCGAGAAAAGACTTTATTAAACAATTGAAGACAATGAAGGATGCGCAAGAAATATTTGCAAAATTCCGTAAATTCGAACCGTTATTAAAAGAATTTGAGGAAAATAGTGCTAAGTAGTTGAAAGGTTTATAGTTGAATGGTTGAAAAGTTATTACATAATTTTGGTTTTGAAAAACTTGATGTATGGAATTCATCAATAGAATTATCAAAACTGGTTTATGATGTGACAAATAGCTTTCCGACGGATGAAAAGTATGGGCTTGTTTCTCAAATACGACGGGCTGTCGTATCAATATCTTCGAATATTGCGGAAGGTTCATCTAAAGCATCTCTAAAAGATCAAGCACGATTTTCCGAAATTGCTTATGGTAGCTTGATGGAAGTTTTAAATCAAATAATAATTGCTAAAAATTTCGGGTACATCTCACAAGAGTTATACTTAACTGTAAGAAATGAAATTGAGAAAGTTTCAAGACAGTTGAATGCATATAAGAATTCCCAGATAAGGAGAAGTGACAATGATATTTAAAAAACGAAGCAACCATTCAACTTCTCAACCATTCAACCATTCGACTCAATCTGTTATTACGCTTAAAAACGAAGTAAAAATATCCGGCAACGGTTTGATGAAGAATAAACCTTGCGAAG
>OMVC01000044.1 GCA_900314375.1 uncultured bacterium | reverse complement strand
AAATCTTATAATTGGCAAGAATGCGCAAGGTAAAACTAATATTTTAGAAGCTATATATTATTTATCCTGTTTAAAAACTCCAAGAACTTCTTCTGTTACAGAATTGATAAAATTTAACACTTCATCATTTTCAATATCAGCACAAGTTCTGAAAGCAAATACAGATATTGATTTGTATTTTTCGTACAACAGTGATAAAAAGCGCGAAATGAAAGTTAACTCTTTAAAATCGAATTTAAAAACATTCAAATCAGTATTAAAAACAGTTTTATTTTCGACTTCTGACCTTCTTTTATTAAGAGGCGCACCGCAAGATAGAAGGGATTGGCTTGATAGGGCAATTTCGCAAATATATCCTGCTTATGATGAGCGATTGTCAAAGTATGATAAAATTCGTATTCAAAAGAATAATTTACTAAAAGATTATGCAAAAACAGGTAATTTAAATAATGCACTGTTTGAAGTTTATAATGAGCAATTATCTGTTGCGGGCAGTAATATAATATTTATTCGTAAAAAATATTTAAATGAAATAGAAAAAACAGCTTCAGAAAAGCATTTTTCAATAAGCGATTCAGAAGCTCTAAATTTGAAATATGATTGCTCATTTTTAACAAATGAAACAGATATAGAAGAAATTCAAACGCAATTCAAACTTGCACTTGAAGAAAGAAAGCAGGAAGAAATTCGCAGATGTCAGGCTTGCGTAGGTCCGCATCGCGATGATATTGTTTTTTATATTAATAATCAGGAGGCGACAAAATTTGCTTCCCAAGGTCAGCAAAGGACTGTTGTACTGGCATTAAAGCTTGCAGAATTAGATATTATTACCGAAAAAACAGGAGATGAGCCAATTTTGTTATTAGATGATGTTTTAGCTGAACTTGACGATTTAAGGCAAAATTATTTACTCAAATCAATAAATAAAAATATCCAAACAATCATAACTTCTGTTGATACTTTGCTATTTGATAACGAATTTTTAAAAGATGTTCAAATATTTAAAATTGAGAATGGGAAATTGGTTTAAGCATTTTTATATTATGCTTTAGGATTATGCCCAATAACTAGTGCACCCATCTCCCCTTCTGATTTTGCTTTTTCTGCTATTTCATTAGTAACGACAGTATTATCGCTGTTGTTTACATAAATCTTGTGTCCTTTGTCATCATGATATTCATTTACTATTGTTCCATCACCTAATTCGTAACTCGCTTCGGGGGTAAATGAGTTTAATTGTTCATTTGTTAGCTGTGTACCGGCAGTAAAAGTTCTTGCTTCATTGTCTGCCGTAGTAGGGGCAGATTTAGCCTTGTTGTCTGTTTTAGTTGATGTAGAGCTACCTTCGTCTTCAGCTTTTTGTGTGCCTTTTTTATCATCTGTAGCTGGAGCTTTACCATTTTTTTCATTTTTTTGCATTTGTATTAATCGTTTTTCTTGTGCTTCTATTTCTTTAGATAAGCTTTTTGAGTCAGCTTTGCAGGCTTTTGCAGCATTTATTATTCCATTTTGTGAGTCTATCTGCGCCTGTAAATCACTCACTTTGTCGTTTGCAAGTTCAAGATTTTCTTTTGCTTCTGTAAGGTTAGTTTTGCCTTTATCTAATTTATTTTGTTCTATTTCTAAAGCCGCCCCTGCTTCGTCTGCTTTTGCTTTTAACTCTCCTAAATTATTATAAGCTTCTTGTTTTTTAGCAGCCGTATTACTTGCTTCTGTTTCAGCTTTTGTAAGAGCTTCATCTGCTTTATTTTTTGCTTCTGTAGCTTGTTCTTTTGCTAATTTTGCATTCTCAAGTTGCTGTTTTGCAACATCTAATTGTGCCTTTATTGCAGGTTTTGCATTTTCATTAGCAGTTTCATATTGTGATTTCAGGTTGTTATAATTAGTTTCAGCTGTAGTATAATTGTTTGTTGCTATATCTAATTTGCTGTTTGCTAAATAAAGTTCGCTCATAGCATCTGATTTAGCATCAAGAGCTTTAATATGGTCTTCTGTTGCTTTATCATAAGCTTCGTTACCCGTTTTTGCTTTTTGTAATGCTACATCTCTTCCGTCTTTTAATACTTTTACAGAATTTTCGCATGTTGCTACATTTTGCTGTTTGTCCGCTACATCTTTTGTCGCCGTTTTTTGTTGACCTTCAAGTGTGCTTAAGTTCGTGTTAGCTTGTTCTGCTGCAGTATTTAATGATTCATATTGCGTATTCATTGCGGTTAATTGTGCTTTAGCCTCTCCGATAGCCGCACTTAAACTTGTTGAATCTGCGCATTTTGCCATATTTCCAACCGTAAGGGCAATATCAGAGTTAATTGGTATACTATTATTGCCGCCAAGTGTGCTTAAACCATCAGCAAGTGCAGCGCCGTTAGTCTTTGGAGCAGTTTGCTGTACTACACTCGTTGCACCATTAAGTTTGCCAAATACACCCATCTTATCTAAAACAGACATGCCGATATTGGTTAAGCCCATAATCGTTCCGACAGTCGGATCCATACCCATACCGAACATGTTACCCATACCAAACATATTACCCATACCCGTAGGATTAAATCCGCCTGATATGAAGTTATTTGATTGGAATGAAGAAATTTGACCCGATGAACGATTCATCTGCATTGACATTTCTTGACCGTTCCAATATCTTGGGGCAGCATTAGAGAACATTCTTTTAGCTGCAACATGTCCGCCTTTAGATGGTTCTAAAAATTTGCTTGCAGCCTGCATACGAGCAGAATTGAAGGTTGAACCTGCAACCTGACCTTTTGATGCATGTACTGTATTCTTCCTGCCGGAGGAAGAATATGACGACATGACGCCCGGTCTATTCAATTTTGCTAAATCTACTGACATAAATAGCTCTCTTTTTTTTGCTCTCAATAAAATAAAAACATTTGAAATTGCGTGATTTCACATGTCGTATACTTTGTTACAATTGTTTACAATTTGTAATTGATTTATAAAAATAGCTTTTTATGTCAAAGTTTTTTATTTTCTATATAACATTGGATATTATAATGAATCTTTACATAACTCTGTATTTGTGTTAATTTCATTGTGTAATACAGTATGTGTGAGGTATATTATGCAAGCTCGCAGAGCATCAAGAGAATTAGCGTTTATTTTGTTATCGCAATTTGATAAAAAGGTTGAAAAATATTCTAAAGAAAATTTAGACGATATGATTGTTAAATCTATTCGTTTATTGTTAAGCAGTGCAAGTGATGATTTAAAATTATCATTGGGTGTCCTTAATGATATGAAAAACAGAATAGATGATTATGAAGCAGAACATGAAATTAATCTAAATCGTCCGATGGGAGCTTCAAATATTTCCGTTCCCGTTGTAATGTCTGCAGAAATTGCAGACAGAATTACAGATATGATTGAAGTAGCGGAAAAAGCAATGTTAGGACTCGAAATCGCAGAGTTTTGTGCATTAGATTCACAACAAGAAGTAAAAGATTATGCTCTAAATATCATTCAAAGTTATCAAAAATATCAATCTGATGTCGATTCTTTGATAAAAGATTATTCAAAAGGTTGGGATTTTGACAGATTGGTAAAAATGGATAAAGACATTTTGAGAATAGCCATAACAGAACTTTTATATATTAAGGAAACTCCTGTCAAGGTTGTTTGTGACGAAGCTGTTGAACTTGCGAAAAAATATTCAACAGATGACAGTTCTTCTTTTGTTAACGGTATATTAGCAAAAGTTATAACGGAAAAAGGGCTTTAATATTAATTTCTGTTAATGGATTTACAAATTTTAAAAGATAATATATTATATGGTTATGGAAAATTTGAGTTTAAATGAGAAGATTAGTGCTTTGACACTAAAAATGGCGAGAGAGCCGCAAAATATTGAAAATTATCATGAATTGTCAGAACTTTATTTGGCACAAAAGGATTATGATAAAGTTATGTCTGTATTAGACAGCTTATTGGCAATTAAGCCCGATGATGTACAAGCTTTGGTCGGGATGGGGACAATGTGGTTTTATGAAAGAGATTTTAGAAAATCACTTTCATATTACAATCGCGCGTTAGAAATTAATCCTAAAAATTATCTGATTTATTACAATATGGGTAATGTTTTTGCTGAATGGAAGAATTTTGATAAAGCATTATTCTATTATAATCGTGCAATTGATTTGAATTCTGTTAACCCTGAAATATACAATGCAATTGCTTTGTTATATCAGGATAAAGAGGATTATGTTGAGGCAAAAGCATATTATGAAAAAGCTTTGTCGTTAGCTCCGGATAATATTAATGCTTTGATTGATATGGGTAATGTATGTTTCAAATTGTTTGAGTATGAAACTTCTTTAAAGTTATTTAAAAAGGTTTTTGTACTTGCTCCTGATAACGAATTAGTTGCTGTATGTATTGCAAATGCGCTTACGTTAATGAAAGACAGAGAGCAAGCTTATGCATATTACGAAAAAGCTTTGAGAATGACTGAAGATAAATATTCAGTTTATATTTCTTATGCAATATCATTAACCGAATTTAAAGAGTTTGATATTGCTGAAGGTATGTATAAACGTGCAATAGAAACTGATTCTGAACAATCATTGGCTTATATTCTTTTAGCTAATTTGTATACAAATCATAACAGAATAAAAGAAGCAATAGAGGTTTATAAGCAAGCTTTGAGAGTTGACCAGAGTAATGCTGAAGTTTATTGTTTGTTAGGAAATGCTCATTATCTTGATAATGATGTAAAGAAGGCTATTATGTCTTATCGCGCAGCAATAACTTTGGAACCTACAAATGATGAGTATAGATTAATATATTCTCAAGTAGTTGAAGATTACATGCAATCAGTTCGAGAAGGCGCTAATGCCAAGTAGTTTAAAAGTAAGCTTTTTGGATAGAATTTTATCTCTGGTTTCATATATTACTGCAGGCTGGGGAGGTTTGATTGCATGGATAATTTTATATTTTGCGCATATAAAACCGTCAAAATTTCTGAAATTTAATATATTTCAATCTATATTTATTTCGTTTGCATATTTTGTTATATATTCAATATTAGGTTTATGTTTCTACATATTATCTCATATTCCTGTTATACAGGTTGTTTCATCGTATATTCAATTATTATTTTTTAGACCTGTGCTTTTTGATTATTCAATTTTGCAGATAGTAATAATTACACTCATATCATATTGTGTATTATTTGTTATATTAGGCAGATATCCTAAATTATATAAAGTTTCCGAGTGGATAAATAATATGTCAAATTAATTTTGTGAGGGCTTATGCTTGTAAAAAATGTAACATTAAATACTTCGACAAAGAATATTTGGTTATTTTTTATCTTTTTTCTGTTTTTTTGCTTGTTGTCTGTTTGTTTGTCTGCAGAATATCTGAATTTTTCCGAACCGTTGCAAATACCTTTACAAATTATTAAAGGAGCGGCAGAAGTTATTGCAAGTACACCGGATTATGATGATAAATTTATTATTATTCTATGCGTATACTTAATGCCTTCTATTATGTTAGGGATGGTAATATATAGTATAATATCGCGAAACAAAGCTCTTAAATCAGAGTCCTCCGTTTTAAATCTTATGAGTGTCGATTTTAAACCTAACAGGATTTACTTTCATTTTAACAGAGAAAACTGCGATATTACATGTTCATATCGTGATATAAATTCTTTAACTATTGAGATAAATATTTCAAAAGTCCGTACAAAAAATGGATATACCAATGTTGTAAATTATATTGCTCTGCATTTTGTTGTGTTGGGGAATAAACATTTTACACTCACTAATACCACGATGAATTTTAAAGGTTTTATATATAAAATAATTGATTATACTCGCGAAGTAAAAAACTTAAATATAAAGTATTCTGGTGATGGAGACCATGCAGATTTGGATGAAGCGTTTGAATGTTACCTAAAAAAAGGAATGAAACCTATTTTAACAAATGTGCAAGAAAATTCTTTCAAATTAATGTCAATATTATTTTTTATAGTGGGTTTATTTTTTATCTTTATGTTTGCTAAAGACATTGCAGCGTCTGCTTTTGACGGAGGATTATTAATATTATTATTTGTTCCCTCAATTTTTATCGTTATATCAGTAGTTTTAGATATTATTTTAATTATTGATAAAATTCATGAAAAGAAGTATGAAAGTGTGGATACATGGAAGAAAACTCATTCAAAAAACGAGTTGAAGATTTAGTTGATAAATTTTATGATTTGAATCCGGATGTGCCTATACCTGAAGATATTGTGCGCGAGAATAACGAGCTGTTGGAAATAGATAGGGATAATCTCGATTTGCTTGAGATGAAGGCGTTAATTCTGATGAATACCAACCCTGTGAACGAAAACGAAATAGTTTACGTTTATGAACGTATTTTAAGTTTAGTTCCTCCGAATTCAGAAAAAGCAAAAGAAGCCCGCGATATTATTGATATATATACTTCAATTTCAAACATAGAAGATGAATATAATAATTATAAATCGGGTGATGATAATGCTTTTATGAACAGTGTTCCTTTGCGGCTTATTGTCGGAATTAAAGCAATTGTTATTATTATACTTTTATTTTTTCTTTTTAAAATTTATTCTGTATCTCAAAATGAAAATAAATTAGTTAATAATCTTAACAGGATTGAAATATCTGCAAATGAAAAAGTAATAAATAGTGCCTCTGATTATGAGGATATAAAAATTAATGCTCCTTCAAATTACAGCTTTAAAACAAAATCAGAGATATATAATATTCGCAAGCAATATGTTTCAAAATCAAAATTTGCGACACGCAATTATGAACCAAACGAGGCAGTATTCGGCAGCATTGTTGATTATAAACCGTGGTGGGGATTAATATCCTGTGATAATCCTGATTATCACGGAGATTATCATGAACGAATTGAGGGCCCTTCAAAAGTCAGTGTTCAGATGAATAATCCGGATGCACTTGTTCAGGTTAGTCTGCCATACCTGATATGGGGAACTGATTATAACAGAGAATATTGTACGAGTGAATACTCAAAATTCATACCATATTCCCTAAAATTTAGCAAAAAATATAATGCTTACGTTCTCAAATATGAACTTACGCGCGCGTTTTTGAATTACAGAACAAATATAAATAATAAGACTTATCGCTATCCGCTTCAATTGTCAGGATTGAATGCTCGTGATTTTGGATATAATTATGTGTATGCGTATAATACTACTAATATAAAAATGTTTAGTTACAATGATTTTGATATGACAAATTCCATTGTTACATTCGCTGATTATGTGCATTTAGGTGGCAGCTGCAAGTATAAAGACGGCTGTAATAATATTTCTCCGATGCAAGATGGTCTGATGTTTAGGGTAACAGAATTGCCGGCAACTATAAGCTTGAAACTTTGGAAGTCATATCCGTCGTCAAAAAACCAAAAAGCCGATTTGTATTATCAGATTGTTTTTGATGAAAAATAATTTGTTATAAAAATTTAACTAAACTTAATAATACTTTACATATTATAAAAAATTTGCTACTATAATCTTCGTAATAGATTTGTCTTTATGACAGTGGGGTTAAAAATGAGTACGAAGAAGGATAATCAAGATTTTGAAAAATTGTTGGAACAGTATGACTATAGTTTTAAAAAAGGTGATTTGGTAAAAGGTATTGTTTGCGGATTTGAAGGTCAAGGTGTACTGGTAGATATTGGCGCAAAGACTGCGGCTCTTGTTCCTTCTTATGAAGCTGTAGAAAAAGGCGAAAATGTAGAAGATAAGTTTGAAAAAGGGCAAGAAGCCGAATTCATGATTATTCGTGAGGAAGACGAGGACGGTAGATTCTTGCTATCTAAAAAGAAAGTCGACTTAGCTTATGCATGGAAAGAACTTGAAAAAGCAAAAGATGCTGATGAAATAATTTTAGGTACTGTTATTAGTACAGTAAAAGGCGGTGTAATAGTAGAAGTTGCAGGAGTTAGAGGTTTTGTTCCATCAAGCCAATTACGCTTAAAAGATGCAGTGTTAGAACCCGGTTCAAAGATTGAAGTTAAAATCTTAACTTTAGATTTACAGCAAAATAATTTTATATTATCAAATAAAAAAGTATACGATGATTCGGTGGAAGAATCCAGAAAAAGTGTGTTCTCGCAAATTGAGGCAGGTCAAATCGTGAAAGGTGAAGTCGTACGAATCACAGATTTTGGCGCATTTATTGACATAGGCGGAGTAGATGGTCTTTTGCCGTTGTCCCAATTGTCATGGCGATGGATTGATCATCCGACAGATATTTTGAAGCTGGGTGATACAATTGATGTTGAAGTAATTTTGGTTGATCATGAAAAGCAGCGTGTATCTTTAAGCTTAAAGCAATTAGAGCCTGATCCTTGGATAGAGGCTGAAAAAAATATAAAAGAAGGTGACAAAATATTAGGTACGGTTACCCGTATAAAATATTTTGGTGCTTTTGTAGAAGTTTATCCGGGTGTTGAAGCTTTGTTACCTCATAATGAAGTTATTGAATACCAAAATGAAACGAAAACAATATTAAATGCAGGTGACAAACTTGATACATATATTATAAAGTTCAACCCGTCAGATAGAAGAATAGCTCTTTCTATACATGAACAGTCTATTGAACAGGAAGTAATACAAGAACTTCCACCTGCACCTTCTGCAGATGAATAATAATACTTTTGTAATATTTCTTAATATTTAATAAAAATTATTAAAGTTATTTCCCAATTGTGCCGATTATTAAGTTACACAATAAGAGGTACAAATATGGGATACGAAGATTTAAACGAACAAAGTTCAATAGTAATGGTGTCATCAACAGGAGCTGTGGATGATTTCAGCAATGTTATTGAAATTATTGATGAGCAAGGCTTGGGTCTTGCTTGTACAAAAGCTGTATTTATCGAGATATTTGACAGGGAGGGCTTGTCAGGATTTGTAATGTAAAAATTTAATAGTGTATGAGAATTGAAAGAGGAACTTTTAATAAGTTCCTCTTTTTGCGTGAATATTTATGCTATCATAAGTTTATGACAGATTTTAAACACTATACGGTAATGAAAAATGAGGCTGTTGACGCCTTGAATTGTACTAACGGTAAAGTAATTGTAGATGCAACGTTGGGTGGCGGCGGGCATAGTGAATTGATTTTACAAAGAATATCCCCAAACGGAAGATTAATTTCTTTTGATATTGATGATGAAGCAATTAGCGCCGCAAAAGAAAGATTAAAAGATTATAAAAATCTTACCGTAGTGAAAAGTTCTTATGTTAATGTAAAAGAAGTTTTGTCAGGTTTAGGGATAAATAAAATTGACGGCATATTGTTTGATTTAGGAGCTTCATATCACCAATTAACAAAGCAGGAGCGCGGATTTTCATTTATGAAAGAAGCTCCTTTAGATATGCGGTTTGACACTGATGCTGAAATTACTGCTTTTGATGTTGTTAATAATTATAGCGAGGATGATTTAATAAGAATATTTTCTCAATATGGAGAAGAACGTTTTTCAAAACGAATAGCAAAAGCAATTGTTTCGCGAAGAAAAGTTAGCACGATAAAAACAACAACAGAACTTTCGGATTTAATTGTTTCGTCAGTTCCAAAAATAAAATCTAATATTCACCCATCAACAAGGGTATTTCAAGCGATAAGAATTGAAGTAAATCAAGAGTTACAAAATATTAAATCCGCATTAGAAAATGTCTTGGATATAATAGCATTTGATGGTATAATTTCTGTAATTAGTTTTCATTCTCTTGAAGACAGAATTGTAAAGCAGACATTCAAGTATTATTCAACGCGTTGTCATTGTGACAAAACTCAAATGATATGTAATTGTCCGCCGCCGGTTTTGGAGTTAGTTAATAAAAAACCAATAATTGCATCTAATGATGAAATTGTTGCAAATCCGCCTTCGAGAAGTGCAAAATTAAGAATTGCAAGATGTATAAGAAAGTAGATATATTTTGAGTGCAAAAATTATAAATAGAAATGGATTTGTAAAGGTCAGAAACCAAACTTATGGTGCAAGGGTTAATAACGAGCGTGTATCTGATGTGTTATCTGATAATTCATTATATCAATCAAAACCTGTAACTGTCAGAGAAATGGTTACAAGACGGATTAATAAAACTTTGTGCTGCTGTTTGTTATTTACTATTCTTATTACATTTATAAGTTATTATATTGCAATGAATTATGAGGCAAAATTGAATAAATTAGATAGTGAAATTGTTCGCATAAATTCTGAAAATCTTGATTTGCAGGCTGATTTAGACAGATATAAGTCTTTTAATAATGTAGATAACAGAGTCGGAAAATTTAACTTATTGCAAAAGGCCAATAAGGTTATTGAAGTTACGGCAATGAATAATGATGATACTGTTATATCTTCTCCAAAACCTGTTGCAAATGAATTTCGCTGGGCTATAGGTTATTAATTATAGGAATATTATATGAAAAGTGATAATATAAAAAAGGGTATAGCACATACTCCGCACAGAGCACTGTTAATGGCTGCCGGAGTTAGCAGAAAATCGTTGGAAAGCCCATTTATTGGTATAGCGAGTTCCTTTACTGATTTAATTCCGGGTCATTGCGGGATGCGTGATTTGGAACGTCAAATTGAAAAAGGAATACATACCGGAGGCGGACATGCTTTTATTTTTGGAGTTCCGGCGATATGTGACGGAATTGCGATGGGACATAACGGCATGCGTTATTCTTTACCTTCACGCGATTTAATTGCTGATTGTATTGAAACTGTTGCACAAGGGCATCAGCTTGACGGACTTGTATTGCTGACTAACTGCGATAAAATTACTCCCGGAATGCTGATTGCTGCTATGCGATTAAATATACCTTCTATTATTGTTACTGCAGGCCCTATGCTCGAAGGAGAGAGCCGTTGCGAAAAATTAACTATGATAAAAGGCTCTTTTGAAGCTGTCGGAAAGTTCAGAAGTAATCAAATTGATGAGCAAAGATTACTTGAACTTGAAGAAGAATCTTGCCCGACTATCGGGTCTTGTCAGGGAATGTACACTGCAAATACTATGGCTTGTTTAGCAGAAGCTATGGGGATGAGTTTGCCTTTATGCGCAACTTCATCTGCCGTATCTTCAAAAAAACGCAGAATAGCGTTTGAATCAGGTATTCAAATTGTTGATTTAGTAAAAAATGATATAAAACCTTTAGATATTATCGATAAGGAAACCTTAATAAATGCCATAATTTGTGATTTGGCATTGGGAGGAAGTACAAACAGCGTCATGCACCTGTTAGCTTTTGCAAATGCGGGCGGTATTGACCTTAAATTAAATGATTTTGATTTATGGGGTAAGAAAGTTCATCAAATATTAAAGCTTGACCCCGCAGCGAATCCGACAATGACAGAATTTCATAATGCGGGCGGAGTTCCTGCATTGATGAAAAACTTGATTGATGCAAACATTGGGATAAAGGATAAGAAAACAGTTTGCGGGTATTCAACATTTGAAATATCTGAAAATGCGTTTGTGAATAAAGATTTAATAAAAACTTATGAGAAACCTGTAAATACAAAACCTGGACTTGGTATTTTATACGGAAATATTGCACCGGAAGGCTGTGTGACAAAAATTTCAGGGATTGACGAAGGGTGTTATGAGTTTGAAGGGGTTGCAAAGTGCTTTGATTGTGAAGAGGATGCTATGTCAGCATTAGAGACAGATAAAATTAAAGACGGTGATGTAATTATTATTCGATATGAAGGACCAAAAGGCGGCCCCGGAATGAGAGAAATGCTTGCACCAACTTCTTTATTAGTAGGTAAAGGATTAGGAAAAACCGTTGCGCTCATAACTGACGGCAGATTTTCAGGCGGAACAAGAGGAATATGTATCGGTCATGTTTGTCCGGAAGCTGCAAACGGCGGAAATATAGCCTTGATAAAAAACGGTGATAAGATTAAAATTGACATAAACAAAAGAAGTATAGATGTACTTGTATCAGATGATGTGCTTAATGAACGTCGAAAACTGTTGAAACCTTTTGAATTAAAATGCAAATCAGGTTATTTATCTAAATATGCAAAGACTGTACAAGATGCATCACATGGAGCAATAGTATAGCTTATGAAAATTTTTGATAATGATATAAAACATGTAGCTATAATAATGGATGGTAACAGACGCTGGGCAAAGGCTCATAATCTTCCTGCACCTGCAGGACACAAAAAAGGGGTTGACTCGCTTCGAGCTATAACAAGAGCCTGTGATGATTTTGGAATAAAATATCTTACTGTATATGCTTTTTCGACTGAAAATTGGAAGCGCAAAAAAGAAGAAGTTGATTTTTTAATGGATTTAGTAGCCGTTACACTTAAAAATGAGCTTGATGATATGCACAAAGAGGGCGTAAAAATATCATTTATCGGGGACACTTCCAAATTATCCGACAAACTTCAAGAGGTTATACTAAATGCTCAAGAAAAAACTAAAAATAACGAAGGTGTAAATTTGCAAATTGCACTAAATTATGGTGCGCGTGATGAAATTACAAATGCTGTTAAACAAATTGTTTCGGAAGGTTTAAAGGTAGAGGATATAACTAAAGATACAATTAGTAAGCATCTTTACACTTCAAATATTCCGGATCCTGACATTTTAATCCGTACCGGCGGAGAAAAGAGAATATCAAATTATTTGTTGTGGCAGATTGCTTACTCTGAAATAATTGTTGTCGATGAATTTTGGCCTGAATTTGATAAAAAATATTTTGAAAGATGTTTGGATGAATACGCAAGAAGACAAAGAAGGTTTGGGAAGTAACATGAAAATAGTATTTGCAACGGGAAATGCACATAAAGTACAAGAAGTAAATGATATTGCAAAGGGTTCGGGTATAGAATTTGAACTCCCGCCTGACGGTTTTAATCCGCTTGAAAACGGGCTTACATTTGAAGAAAATTCTTTAATAAAAGCGCAGGAAGCCGCACGAATTTCAGGCAGAATATCGTTAGCCGATGATTCCGGTTTGTGTGTAGAAGCTTTAAACGGTGAACCCGGAATTTATTCCGCAAGATATGATACTACCCCCCAAAAGCGTATAGACAAATTGCTAAATAATCTTACCGAAGTCGCTAATAGGAGAGCAAAATTTGTTTGTGCTATGACTCTTGTAGATAAAGACGGCAAAACAATCAGACAAGAAGTTGGCGAATGTCATGGCAAAATTGCACACACCCAAACAGGAAACAACGGTTTCGGGTATGACCCGATTTTTATTCCTGACGGCTACGATATTACAATTGCGCAAATGTCAGAGGAAGAAAAAAATACTATTTCGCACAGAAGCCGTGCTTTAAGAAAAATGATTGAATTTGTAAATTCATGGAGTCTTGATGCGCAAAGCTATTCTGATACCGACAATAATTATAGTGGGGACAATTTTAGTAAGATTTGCCATTAATATCGTATCGGGAAATATCAGAGCAAAAATGCTTTCAACATACAGACCTCCTGAGGTTACTGTTGAAAGAGTTAAAACAACTGAGGTAAATATTTCTTTTGAATCTTCAGGACGTGTCGATGCCCAAAATGAAGTCAGTATTGTTCCGAGAGTTTCAGGATATTTGGAAAAAAGTTACTTTAAAGAGGGGTCTTTTGTT
>OMVC01000014.1 GCA_900314375.1 uncultured bacterium | reverse complement strand
GAGCGTTTTTAAATTCGAGCCACTTATCGACAAGCATTTTGACTTCATCAATCGTCGGGTAATAATTCGGCTTGAAATATTGCTTATGAAACTTCTCATTGCGCTTAAAATGTGCGGGTTTGTTTTCAATACTTGAACCCGAATAAGTCGGCAAAAGCTTTTCGAAACTCTCCTGAAACTCTTTGAAAAATCGCTCAATGACTTTGGCTCTCGCGTTATATGGTCGAGCAAAAACCGTCTTAATCCCGAGTCGAGCATAAATCCCCTCAAACCCTGTTTCCTTAAAATCCGTATTCACAAAATACTTCGCTTTAAACGCTCTCCCGTTATCCTGATACACGATTTTAGGCATATTTTGCAAGTTGATTATTGCGTTACGCAGGGCAGATGCGATGCTTTGAGTGTTCTCTTCAAGCATAATCTCGTATCCGACAAGCGCGGTCGATTTCCAATCCAAAAATCCGATTAAAGTCGCACGCGTGGGTTTTCCGGTAAACGGATTTTGCACCAAAAACGAGAGCTTATGTCCGTCTGCAACAAGCACATCCCCTACTTCAAGTTTTGAAATATCACGCAAAATATACGGTTCAACGTTGTCTTTCAAAGCCTTTTCGCCATCGCGAGCCAACGTCCAAATGTCATAATGGTTATCCCGAAACCAATTTGCATAGCGTCGAAATGTCACATCCTGAACATTTATCGGCCCCTCTTTTGACAAAATATGCTTGGTTATTGAAATTGCTTTGCCGACACAAAACTTGTTCGGATGCAGCAAAATTTTCAAAAATACCTGTTTTTCATAATCCGTCAAAGATGTGCGAAACTCAGTTGCATACTCGTATTTTGGCAGCAATAAATGATAATCAGTAGTATTTCCAAGCTTGCGTTTCCAACGCTCAACCGAGCCGATTGAGGTCTTGCCAAGCACCTTAAAAATATGCGGGTACAACATGCCTGTATTGTAGCTTTCAATAAACTCAACCCCAGCACGGGTTTTACCTTCAGGGTGATGTTTTCTGTATTTTTGCCACTCGCGAAGCAAATCCAGACGCGCCAAAGCGATTTCATTAACCTTAGTTGGAAGATTTTTGGCAGGCAAAATTGGTATCAATGCCGTCGAATCTGAAGTTATCTGTGTTTTTTGCTCAAAATATTTTTCCTGTAAATCCAACTCAATACTTGATAACAGGATTTCAAAACTTTTTCCGCCTCTGACAATAATTTCGCGGGTGACATATTTATCTCGCGACATCCGAATCGCCCGAGTGCTCACGCCTTTAAGGTCTGCTAATTCTTGAATTGATATGTATTTATCTTTGTTGTTCATCTTGGCTCCTGTGGGTATTTCGCCTGTATTCGCCTAAGTCGGCTCATAGGCTCAATTATCCTACGTCGCTATCGTAGTGCTTCGCACCGGCTTACGCGTATCACATTCATCACTCTTCCGACCTTAAATTGGAACTGTTTCCGACTAATATTTACCCCTTTTGTATCATTTGGACACAAATCGAGCGAGCAGAGGGTGAAAGCCGTAGGCGGTACCTGTTTAATGCGAGCGAGTATAAATTGGGACTTGATGTTTCTTGGAAACAGAGTTATTGTGAGAAAGCCGTAAACGAGAAAAACTTGTTTTTACTCACTTACGGCGCCGAACAAAAGCCTGCGGGCAGGCTTAGATGTGTTTCCCCAGAGAATTTCGGAGGTTTTTATGAAGAAAAAAGAGCTACAAAGCATTGATTATATTAAAGAACGCGCCGATGAAAATTTGGCAAAAACAAAAAGCGTGTTTTTATATAGGCGGGAGCTTGCGATTCGGTTTGCTTTGCGACAAAAAGAACTTACACAAAAGAAGCTTGCAAAACGACTCAAAATGACAGAAAGCTACGTTTCAAAACTCATTACGGGCGAAAGATATAGCAAGGATTTTGAGTTTTTTGTGAGATACAACTTGGGGGTAGACTATTTTGGGATATAGGAGGGAGTATGAATATTGTCCAACCGATAAGGAATAGAGAGGATATTGAGAAAATGAAGGCGGTTTTGAAACGCAAAAAGCGAGATCTTGTGCTTTTTATTTTTGGGATAAATTGCGGACTCAGGATTTCTGACATTTTGAAACTTGATGTCGGAGATGTTAAAGGCAGGGATTTTGTCGAAATTAAAGAGAAAAAAACGAAGAAAAACAAACGTTTTCCGCTAAATCCGGAGCTAAAGGTTGTGCTTGAAGATTTTGTAAAAGACCGCCCGGAAGATGAGCCGCTATTTATAACGCAACAAGGCAACAGGCTTGATCGTAATCAAGCGTATAGGATTTTGAATAAGGCTGCAAAGACATTGAATCTTCAGGACAAAATCGGCACCCATTCCCTGCGAAAAACGTTTGGCTACCACCATTATAAACAGTTTGACAACATTGAACTCCTGCAAAAGATTTTCAACCACTCTTACTCTGCCATCACCCTCCGCTACATCGGCATCGAACAAGATATTATTGATGAAAGCTATATGAATTTTTATTTGTAGGTATATTTAATAATAACAGCTTTGCATATAAAATTTGTCTCAAAGTGTGTATTTTTGCATATTTCATACTTTTATGGGATTTACTTCCTTAACATTTCTTAATATATTTGTTATAGAATGAGGTGACTTATGGCTTTCGATTTAAAAGATTTTCAAAATAAATTATGGAATACGGCAGATGAACTCCGTGCAAATTCAAGCTTGAAATACAACGAATTTTCAACTCCTGTTTTGGGTTTGATATTTTTACGTTTTGCAGATTACAGATTTCAAAAAGCAAAACCTGAAATAGAAGCAATGAAAACATCTTCTCGCAGAGCTTTTGATGAAAAAACAGCTTATCAAGCAAGAGGAGTTTTGTATATTCCTGAAAAAGCCTCATTTAATTATTTGTTGCACTTGCCGGAAGGTGAAAGTATTGCAAAAGCTCTAAATGAAGCAATGTCTTTGGTTGAAGATGAAAACCCTATTTTGAAAGGTGTTTTGCCGAAAGGGTATTTAAGAATACCTGATGATTTGCTTGTTGCAACAATGAAAGTATTTAATGATGTAGAATTTGACCGCGAAAACGGTGATGTTTTCGGTAAAGTTTATGAATTTTTCTTAGGTAAATTCGCAAGCAAAGAAGGTCAAAAGGGTGGAGAATTTTATACTCCAACGTGTTTGGTTAAACTTCTTGTTGAGATTATGAAACCGTTTCATGGTAATGTTTATGACCCTGCGTGTGGTTCGGGCGGCATGTTTGTTCAAACCGCAGAATTTGCAAAAAGAGAAAATACAGATAAAGATAAACATGTTAATGATTTGATAACTGTTGAAGGACAGGAAAAAACGGAAGAAACCGTAAAATGGTGTAAAATGAACCTTGCAGTACACGGTTTAGAGGGTGATGTTAAACAGGCAAACAGTTTTTATGAAGATGTCTTTGATTCTGTCGGCAAATACAATTTCTGTTTAGCCAATCCACCATTCAACGTTGACGGTGTTGATAAAGAAAGATTAAAAGGGGATAAAAGATTCCCGTTTGGACTACCAAAAGCAGATAATGCAAACTATTTGTGGATACAGATGTTTTATTCAGCACTAAAAACTCCGCAAGAGGGTGAAAATTCAAGAGCAGGATTTGTTATGCCAAATTCTGCAAGTGATGCAAGACAGACAGAACAAACAATCAGAGAGAAAATAATCAAAGATAATGCGGTTGATGTAATGGTTTCTGTCGGAAGCAATATGTTCCACAATGTTACACTTCCTTGTACGCTTTGGTTCTTGGATAAAGGTAAGAAGAATACAGATAGGAAAGACAAAGTCCTCTTTCTTGATGTAAGAGAAATTTATACCCAAATTGACAGGGCACATAGAGAATTTACTGATGAACAGATAGAATTTATCACAAATATTGTAAAACTCTATCGCGGAGAAAAACCTGAATACAAATGGGGTAGTAAAAAGATCAAAGAAGAAAAATTCACAGATAAAAAAAACAAAGATGTTAAAGTTTTAGACAAAGATAAAA
>OMVC01000080.1 GCA_900314375.1 uncultured bacterium | reverse complement strand
TGTTGCGTTATTATCAACATATATTGCTTCTGGACGTCTGCCGTTTTTATCTTCAACATAGTTGCTTTCAAATTTTGTTTCAAATCCGTCTTTGGATGTGATTAAAACATCTTTTGAAGTGTAAATTGCTCCGCCTTTTGCTTCGCCGTTTGATGCTTTTGCATAATTATTTTCAAAGTTAGAGTTGACAATTTCTCCTAATGTACCTGTGTTATAGATTGCACCGCCTTGGGCCGTACCCGTTTCTGATTTAACGTAATTATTTTTGAAGTTTGAACTTTGTATTTTGCCAATTGAGTTGGTGTTATAGACAGCACCACCGTGAGCGTAACCGTTTGCGCCTGTGGCCAATGCATAGTTGCCTGTGTAGTTGCCTTGGAGTTTGTCGATACCCTCTTTTTCTAAAATGTTTGAACTACTGTGCATAACAGCTAAAGCACCACCAATAGCTCCGGTACCTGAAGATTGTGCATAGTTTTCAGTGAAATCACCCGTGATATGCGGAGTATAGCCAAAGTTCAATACTGCACCCCCGCGTGCCAGCGCAGACGTTCCTGTAGATTTTGCATAATTGCGTACAAAATCTGCTGTAACACCTTCTGTAATAACACAGTTAGTATTATTATTTATAGCTCCGGATGATGCTCTTCCCGGGCCATCTGCCGAATTGTTATAGAAATAGCCTACTATAGAGTTTACTTTTGATTTTGAGCCTGCATGTTGCAGCATTATTGCTCCTGCAACATCTGCTGACGTCGTTGTAGTTATAGAAGAATTATTTATAAAATTCCCGCTAATATTTCCAATCACGCCACCGCTACCATTGTATATGGCTGAGCCATAAGCACCCATTGTATCTTTTATTCTGTTGTCTGTAAAGTCGGCAATTATATCGCCAATAGTTGCGGTTGTATTACTTATTATTCCTTGCACACCGACTTTACTCACTGTAGAATTACCTTCTGCATAGTTATTTATAAATTTACCGCTAATATATTCAATAAATGAATTACGAGTATTTTTTATAACCCCACCGTAAGTGTAACTATTTGATGATTTTAGTATATTATTTTGAAATATACAGTTAGTCAGCTTGACTTTTCCATTATTAGCGCCCAAAACACCACCAAATTCGGAATTCATCGCTTCATTGAAAATATCATGTACGTAAACATTTTCTAATGTTACTTTGGCATTTGCATTATTTACAAAAAGTACAGAACCAGTGTTGCCGATCATTTTAGCGTTAGTAAGTTCAACATCCTTTATCGTAACGTCAGATGCATTTGTAATATTCATCCCGCTGTGGCCGTCGAAGTCGATTGTAGATTTTGAACCGTCTTCACCAGCGACACCGTTGATTGTGAATTTGCCTGTACCTGTTGTTCCAAAATTTTCTGTCACAGTATATACATCATTAGCGCTTTCAAAATTATAAGAACGCTCACCCGTTTGACGGTTTTGATTTTCAAGCTCTCCTGCAAAACAACTTGTACCCAAAAAGCTTAACCCTGCCAATGCCGCTACAGACAAAGCTTTAGTGAATTTGCCATTATTATCATTTAACATTATACGTTTATTCATAGCTTTAACACCTCCTGCTCTTGGAACTAGCCTTCTTATTTTATAAGTCGGCAAGTTCCGCGTAAATCTTTAGGGTTTTAGAAAATTATTTACAATTATAAATATAGTATATCTAGTGTATATCTATATTATAAATCATGTTTTTGTAAATTTAAAGATGTATTTAAGAAATCGTTACATATATTAAGGACATTAATTCAAATGTAAAATTTATATTAAGAAGCAAATCCGCATGGTATAATAGATTCATAGAGTGTACATTAAAGGAGGATTTATATGATACCTATTTTTGATTCAAAACGTCAATATGCGCAAATCGGTGAAGAAGCTGAAAAAGCCGTTTGCGAAGTTATGAGAAGCGGATGCTATATTTTAGGACCGAATGTCAAGGCTTTAGAAAGTGAATTAGCATCATATATCGGATGCAAATATACCGTTGCATTGAATTCAGGTACTGATGCTTTGCATGTTGCTTTGCGTGCCTTAAATATCGGTGCGGGTGATGAAGTTATCACAACAGCATTTACTTTTGTAGCAACAGCTGAAGCCATTGGTATAGTTGGTGCAAAACCTGTATTTGTTGATATTGATCCTGATACATTTAATATCGACCCTTCTAAAATTGAAGCTGCAATCACATCAAAAACAAAAGCAATCATCCCTGTTCACTTGTATGGTCAACCTTGTGATATGGATGCAATCATGGATATAGCTCACAGACACAATTTGAGAGTAATCGAAGACTGCTGCCAAGCAATTGGTGCTTTATATAAAGGCAAAATGGTTGGTACTTTCGGAGATATAGGTTGTTACAGTTTCTATCCGACTAAAAACCTCGGAACAATGGGCGATGGCGGACTTTGCACAGTTAACTCCGAAGAACTTCGCGATCACTTAATTGCATTAAGAAACCATGGTTCTATGGTTCGTTACCACAATGATGAATTGGGTGTAAACTCTCGTTTAGACGAAATTCAAGCTGCAATTTTAAGAGTTAAAGCAAAACATATAGACGAATGGAATACCGCAAGAAGAGAACGCGCATCATACTATAATAAATTATTCTCATCTTGTCCTGATATCCAAACACCTAAAGAATTAGACAATACATATTGTGTTTATCACCAATATACCGTCAAAATTCCGAATAGGGATGAAGTTCACAAAATGTTATCGGATGCGGGAATCGGTGCAATGCTTTATTATCCTATTCCGTTACATTTCCAAAAGGTTAATGCTTGGTTAGGAATGGGTAAAGGTTCTTTGCCTGTAACAGAAGCAAATACCGAATGTGTAATTTCACTTCCTATGTTCCCTGAATTGACAAAAGAAGAACAAGAAACAGTTGCTTCAACTTTGATTTCTTGCATTGAAAAATCTAAATCAGCAATTGGCGTATAGATTTTTCTAAACAGATAATAAAAAATCCCTCTTATATTTTAAGAGGGATTTTTTTATATTGATAAATCTAATTTTTTTCCGACATTATTGTCTGTAACTATATTTTTATGTTGATGCGGAACGGATTCTGATTTTGTATCCTGAAATGCTAATCTGAATTGTCTTGCTGCCATATCACTATTTGTTGTCGGGAATGAATTATTCACAATTGCAAAATTGCCTGCATTCATGTCAAAAGCGGGATTAGATCCGTGAATTAAAGACGGATCCGAAAATGCTCTAGGATTAAATTGTAGTGCGAATTCTCCTGCCATTGCTTTTTATCTCCTAACCCAAAGTGTGGAATTGAAAACATCCGTCACTAGGGTTTCCTGATTCATTATACGGGTGCAAATTGCCTACTCCCGGATGAGGGAAGTATGTTTTGCCGTTAAATGTCATTGCTTGATTGGCATCCATCATGGTTTGGGTGTATACGCTTGTAACGTTCGGGTTTAAGCCGATTGCATACCATAATGCCATTAAGTTATTTTTTACAACACCAAAAGTCGAACTCATGATGTTTCTTGTTTCATCATCATAAGTTTTTATACCAAGGTCTGTTGTTGCATAATTCTCGCTTTTAGCGTTAATGCTTTTGATTGATGCTATTGCTCTGCTTTCTTGTGTCATGTAAAATAATCCTTACTCTGCTCTTTTATATATAAAGTATATAAATAATAAATAATTGCTTTTTGTTTTAAACTTTGTAAAGTTATGTAACAAAAAGAGCCTTTACTGAAATACGAAAAAATTTAAACACTTTATATAAATGTAAACACGATAGATATCAGGAGAGAAAAAATGATTTTATTATTCGGAGAAAAAGCAGCAAAATCAAATTCAACTCATAAGAATTCTAATATAAAAAATCATCCTGTTGAAAATTCAGGTATTCTTGCTAACAGAAGTATTATGAGGGGTTTATTGGATGCTAACGAATATGATACATATATGTTTTCTCAACAAGCAGAAATTGACTATTCTATGTATTCTGAAGGTGAAAATTCAATTGCAAGCATAGGTTTTATGAGCGAATTTTCGGATGCCGTATCAACTTTGAGTGAAGGGGTCAGCTACAGCGCAGATTCCTTCGGTGGTTGTGATTGCTCATGCAGTTGCGGTTCATTCGCATCATTCTGCTAATAAATATATGACGGGTGATTTGAGAAAAAACATCTTTCCTTATTGGAAAGATGTTTTTAGTTATTTCAGAATTTGTTCCTGTTCAAGAATATATTTGTTTTCCGGTTCTAATTGTTTTGCTTTTTTTATGTATTCTTTTGCCTGCTCTAAATATTTATCATTTTTCTTCTGGTTATATAAGGCTTCTGCCGAATATGATGCGTATAAATACGCCGGAGCATAGTTTTGATTAACACTGAAAAAATCCTCAAAATATTTTAGAGATTTTTGGAATTCTCCGTTCAAGTACGATTTATAACCAAAACGAAGATATATATCTTCAGGAGTTTCAGGATTATAGTATTGTTCTTTTGCAAATTTATTTTCCGGTGCGCTTATTACAATGGATTTTCTGTCTGATGATAAATTTACATCAAGAACATCGGAATTGTATATGTTGTATTTGCCGATTTCTGCCCATTCGTCTTCCATAAAATATTTTCTGTTTTCTTTAAAATTTTGTATGCGTTTTGTGGCATCAGGGTGGTCGCTCCAATAATCACCGGGAGTCGGTAATGTATTTAGAAACGAAAGTAGTTCCGCACCTTCATTCAAATCATAGCCGGCTTTTGCAGCTAATTTTGCGCCCTCTAAATCTGCGGCATATTCCATATTTTTTGAATCTATTAAATATTTTCTTTCCATTGCTTTGTAGGCAATTATTGCAGCACTATTTCCGCTTTTTGCAAGTTTGTATTTACGATTCATTCTATTTATTGTCGGAGTAATTCTTTGCTGATGTCCTAATAATGCATGTCCCATTTCATGACCGATTAACATTGCAAGTGCATCATCATTTTTGGAAAAGGTATCGTATATTGATGTACTGATTGCAATATAATTCATGTTTGTTGAATATGCGTTAGGGTTATCCGCATCACGATATACACCAATTCTCCAATTCATATAATCAAGCTTGTTTGCTCTGATTATTCGTTCGGCTACTCTGTATATTTTATAATAATCTTCCCCTTTTGCTTGCGCGTTGTAATTGTCAAGAGTTCTAATTCCAAATGATTTTGCTATTTTTTTATATGATTCGTTATCTTTTTCCAGCTTTTGATTATATGATTGCTCGTCTATTTTTTCGTAATTTCCGAGTTTTATAAGTTTTGGGTCTTTTAACCCTCTGTTAGAAACAGCAATTTCTGTTTGAGGGGCTACAATATTATTATTCAAGTATTTTTGTGTAGTTCCGTATTTTTGCGCATGTTTCATTTCTTTAATTTGCAGTTTGGCATAATCCTTTGCACAAACAATGTTGACAGATAGTAGACAAACTAAAATTGCTGATAAATATTTTTTCATAATAACTCCTTAACTCCAATATAAATTTTATCACATTCTTAAAAATATTTCAAGGGATATGAATTATTACGCAAATTTCTGAGCTTGTTGATTTATATATTCTTTATCTTCAAAATAATTGATTTTCATTGCACGTTTCATTTCTTCAAGTGTTATTGAAGCTTTTTTACGGGCAACAATACTACCTTCTTCGAGCATTTTATAAATTGCAGGAATATCTTTTTCAAATTCTTTTCGGCGTTCTCTTATCGGACGTAAAGTGTCTTGTAATACACTATTCAAAAATCTTTTTACTTTTACATCACCCAAACCACCGCGGGTATAGTGTGCTTTCAATTCATCAAGATTTTTATATTCAGGTAAATATTTTTCAAAATGTTCGTCATTACAAAATGCATCTAAATATATAAATACAGGGTTGCCTTCAACATGTCCGGGGTCTTCTACCCTTAAATGCGTCGGATCTGTAAACATGGTCATAACTTTTTGCTTTATTTCTTCTTCAGAATCCGACAAATATATGCAGTTGCCTAAAGATTTACTCATTTTTGCTTTTCCGTCAGTGCCGGGTAGACGTAAGCAGGCGCTATTTTCAGGCAATAAGATTTTTGGTTCAATTAGCACATCTGTATTATAAATATTATTAAAACGACGGGCAATTTCGCGTGTTTGTTCTATCATTGGCGACTGGTCTTCGCCAACAGGAACAATAGTAGCTTTAAATGCGGTTATATCTGCAGCTTGGCTTACAGGATACGTAAAAAATCCGACAGGAATCGTTTTTTCAAAATTCCTCATTTGAATTTCAGATTTAACGGTTGGATTTAATTGTAATCTCGAAACTGTAACCAAATTCATATAATAAAAAGTCATTTCACAAAGTTCGGGAATTTGTGACTGAATAAATAATACGGATTTTTGGGGGTCAAGTCCGCAAGCAAGATAATCAAGAGCAACTTCAATAATATTTTGGCGAACCTTTTCAGGATTTTCCATATTGTCGGTTAGGGCTTGTGCGTCAGCTATCATTATATAAATTTCATCAAATTCTCCTGAATTTTGAAGTTCTACTCTGCGTTTTAATGAACCGACATAATGCCCTAAATGCAATTTGCCTGTTGGTCTGTCACCTGTTAAAATTATTTTTTTCATTGTTTCACCCTTATTATATATTTTAATTTTACATCAATAAATTTTACGAGTAAATCGTTTAGCCTAACACTACATTAAATTCGCAAAATTCAAGAAATATTGTTCAATAACATTCATAAGTAACGGTAATATCCATACCATTATTGCAGCTCCTAGAACCGGTTTAAATAAGAAACTTAATTGAAACACATTTACCTGTGGGGCTGTTCTTGAAATTACACCCAGAATGATATCCTGACATAATGTTGCCAAAAGAATCGGGGCAGCTATTTGTAAACCCATATACAAAGTATTTGATGATAGTTTTATTAACAAATCCATTCTTGCAAGTTTTACTAAAGGGACATTAATTGCATATAACGGAAAAACTTCAAAGCTTTTCATCAAAGCTTTGAATAACCAGTAAATCCCGCCCAACTGAATAAAAATAATTAAACCCATTAAAGATATAATATTAGATAATATTGATACTTGGGAAGAACTCGACGGGTCAAGTGTTGTGGCTGAAGATAAACCCATCTGCATATTTATCATTTCCGCACCGCAATCAACCGCGATTACAATAAGTCTTGCCATATATCCGATAATGGCACCAACGACAAGATTCAAAAGAATAGATAACGCGAAAGAATCCACTTTTTCTAATACCATTTTTGGGTCAAACAGCGGTATAATCATTACTGTTATTAAAATAGCAATGGCAAGTTTTACTAATGAAGGTAATTCTTTTCGACAAAAAATCGGGGCAAACCGAAAAAATCCCAACAGTCTTGTAAAAATTAAAAAGCCTGCCATAAAATATGAATTTATATGAGGAAATAATTTTATAATGTCTGTTAAAATTCCGTCCATTATCTACCCATAATTCTTTTTGTTTCTACAAAATCCGGCTTTGGCATTGGTGTTCTGGAAGCTGCTCCGTACTTTTCCCTAGTATTTTTGTCTAAATACGGTACTTTCCCGGGATGTTTCATTATGTAATCAACAGATTCGATATTTTTAAATCTGTCTTTCATTTCTCCCGCGAAAGGTGTCGTATAGTTATAATAATTTGAATCTAATACAAAAGTTTCACTTTTAGGAACTGTATTAAATGCCAAAACAACACCTTCTTGGAATAAATTAGTTAATAACCTTAAGAAACCGACTCCGCCGATTATGATAACCAAGAATACCCCCAAAATTTTTGGAGCTGCGGCTATCGTTTGTTCTTGAACCTGCGTTACTGCCTGTAAAATACCCACAACAAGACCAATACCCGCTGCGCACAATACACAAGGCATTGAAATTGCCAGCATCATTAAAAATCCTTTTGCCATATATTCTAACAGTAATTCTACCATTTTATTTATCCTTATTTAGTTGTAACTTGTTACCAAACCCTGCACTATAAGCGCCCAACCGTCTACAGCAATAAATATCAGCAACTTAAACGGCATAGATATAATTGTCGGTGATAACATAAACATACCTAACGCAAGCAATATATTCGCTATGACCAAATCAAGTATGATAAACGGAACAAATATTACAAAACTTATCTCAAAAGAAGTCTTTAATTCACTGATTATATATGCAGGTGCAACTTCCCATAGCGATAAATCATCAGGTGATTTTGGTCTTGTTTTGTGTGTCATTTCAACAAAAAATGTTAAATCACTTTCTCTGGTTTGCTTCAACATAAACTCTTTTAAAGGTTTTGAACCCTCCTGTATTGCCTGAACCATATCGTGATTTTTTTGATACGGTACAGAACCCATTTCATACATTTTGCCAAAAGTTGAACCCATTGTGTAAAAAGTTAATATTATTGATAAACCTATTATTACAATAGCAGGCGGAACTTGTTGTGTACCCATTGCGGTTTTTAACATTGAAAAAACTATGACAAAACGCATAAAACTTGTCATTGCACAAAAAACGAAAGGCAGTAATGAAAATACTGTCATTACCACTAATATTTGTATTACAGGATTTAATGTTGCCTGATCCATAATCTTCCCTTATAATTCGTAAACTTTTGCCGCCATTTCTTTCATAGTTGAAAAACCGTGATTTTTTACTTCGCCAACATTGATGTTAACTTTTTTACCATGATTTTTTGAAGTATATTTGGTTTTTCGATTTCCCCGAGCTTGTACATTGGGGTTCATATCTGTTATTACTTCGAGATGTATCGGATTTTTCCCCGAAACTTCCACCTTATTCTTTTTTGCTTTTTTGATATCAGTAACATTTGTATTTGCTGATTTTGAAGCCACAAAATCAGAAATATCAATGCTTTTTATATTCTCTTGCTTAGCTATTCGTATAATATCTTTAAATCTGTCCATTTCCCCGTCTTGATTTTGTACGGTTACTTTTGGCTGAACAGTTTGTCTAACGGTAATATCGGTATCAAGTTTTGCTATTAAAGATGTTTTATCGACATCTGATGCAATTAAAAATCTCTCATCACCTGCTTTTACTATCATAAGTGATTTGCGCGGATTAATATTCATAGTTTCTTCTATTGAAAGCGTTTTAGCACCTTTAGCTGCAAAACCGCCATGCATAAATTTTTTATACACAAATAATGCAAAACAAATTAAACCTGACATTGCAAGCGTATAAACAATAAAATGTACAACATAACTACCCATTTATTTTATCCTCTATATATTATCTTCATCTTCAAGTTCAAAATCACTATAGTCGAAATCTTCTTCATTTCCTTCTTCAGTATTTTCATAATTTTCTTCGTTTTCATTTGTTTCCGAATTGTTTTCAGAAGTATTCTCTTCATTAGTTTCTTCTTCAGAATACTCTTCATTATTGTTTTGAGAACTTTGAACAACCTCTGCTGCGTTTTCTTGTGCCTTTGTCATAATTTCAGATATTTTTACTCCGTATCTGTCATTGACAATAACCAGACTGCCTTTGGCAACAGTTGTCCCTTCTACTTTTAAGGCAATTTTATTATTATATAACGAAGCCATATCCATAACCATGCCTTCTTCTATTTTCTTTAAATCACCCAATGATATTTTTACGGCATCAAATTCTGCGATTAAATCAACTTCAATAGTATCCCATAGATTTTTGTCAGCACCGGCCATGCTATCTCCTCCCGTATCTTCTTGCTGTGGCATTAATATTCCCATATTGGGATTTATATTTATTGTTAATTCTCTTTCATACAACATCATCTTGAATGCTTCAAGTTTGCTGTTTTCGAATACTACAACATCTCCAACATCTAAATTCTTTATTTCATACAATGGAAATCTGGTTGATCCTACAATGACAGATACCGGAATTTTGCTTGTTAAGAAATCTGAAACAGAAAATTTTTCTCCTTCTGATTCAACTTGAACAGGTTTTAATAGCGCCATTGGCACTGTCACAACAACCTTTCCGCTTTTTTTAATTTCTTCATCCGCATCAAGTATCAAAAACGTCATATTTATCATATCAAAATTCGTACGTTTTAATTCTTTTATTGCGGGCGGATCAACCGTTAAACGCAATGCGTTATACATATAACAATTAAATGCGGTCATTATCTTTGATTCGATTTCAGTAATTTTATTTATGTTAAATTTATTCTTTGATTTTCCTAAAATCTTTTCCAATATTATTTCTATTGCTTGATCGGTTAATCGGAAAAATATATCATATTCATCATCAATTTTTACTTTTGTAACAAAACATGATTCTTCATTTATCATACAGTTGATATTTTTACTAAGTCCGATAAATTCTAATCTGAAATTGTCGTCAAAGAATTTATCGCTTGCATCTTGAATTACGGGAGAAAAAGTATCTTTATACCAGCTATACTCTTTGCATAGCTCGTTTGTTGACATTGAATTTTCTAATACATTTTTTTTCAAATTACTATCCCAAATTATTATATCTGTTTCAAAGATAAAG
>OMVC01000029.1 GCA_900314375.1 uncultured bacterium | reverse complement strand
ATTAAAGTTGATGTTCAAAAAAGAAAAAAGGTTAGAGCAATTTCCAACGAAGAAGGTTTTCAAATAGATGAAGATCAAAAAGCAATACCTGTAATAAGGCAAGTCATTGATGCCAACAACTTTTGCAGAGGGTGTGGAATTTGCACAAAAGTTTGTCCGAATGGTGCTATAAAAGTTACCCGAAATCAAACGGAAATCTTTGGAACAAGATACAGAGCTAAAACTTCTCAATCGGTAAAACGCGGTGGAAGAAGCAATTTGCATACTGAAGGGAGAACTCTCGATAAAATCAAAGTCGGTCGAATATCTCAAATGACAGACCCTTCACTTGATGCTCTTCGTCATACATTTGATTTAAGAACTAATTTAGGCAGAGTCGTAAGTGCGGATAATCTTGATTTTGATTTAGTAAACGGAGAGTTACAGGAAAAGAAGAATGAACACTTACCCATTAATACATCAATTTACCCAATAATGTTTTCCGATATGTCTATCGGAGCCTTATCTCCAAGAATGTGGGAGGCTATTGCAATAGCTACTGCTTACTTAAATGAAGTTAAAGGAATTCCGATAAGAATGGCAACAGGAGAAGGTGGAATTCCTGACAAACTTTTACGTTCAAAATATTTAAAATATATGATATTACAAATTGCATCAGGCCATTTTGGTTGGAATAGAATAATTAATTCTATGCCATATATGCAGGAAGATCCCGCAGGAATTTTAATTAAAATAGGTCAGGGAGCAAAACCGGGTGACGGTGGACTCTTGATGGCAGAAAAGAATGTAAAACTTATTCAGGAAATAAGAGGAGTTCCAAAAGCTGATTTGCTTTCGCCTCCTAACCATCAAGGACTTTATTCGATAGAAGAAAGTGTTCAGAAGATGTTTTTATCTATGAATTGTGCTTTTAAATTTAAAGTTCCTGTTGCAATTAAGGTTGCGGCATCTTCAACAAGTGTAAGCGTATATAATAATCTTCTTCGTGACCCATATAATATTGTAGGCGGTTTCTTTATTGATGGTCTGCAAGGAGGAACGGGTGCAGCTCACGAGATTTCTTTAAACCACACAGGTCATCCGATTGTTTCAAAACTGAGAGATTGCTATCTTGCAGCAGTCCATCAAGGCAAACAAGGACAAATTCCGATATTTGCAGGCGGCGGTATCGGTATGAACGGGAACTTGGCTGCTGATACATTTAAAATGATTTGTTTGGGCGCAAGCGGTGTATTTATCGGTAAATTAATACTCCAAATTGCAGGGTGTGTAGGTAATGATTTTGGTAAATGCAACGGCTGCAATACAGGTAAATGCCCGATAGGAATTACTACACAAAACCCTAAACTTATGCAGAGGTTAGATGTCGATAGGGTTGCAGAGAATATTGTTAATTATATTTGTGCAACAGATATTGAACTCAAAAAACTTCTTGCTCCTGTAGGTAATTCAACCTTGCCGATAGGGAGATCTGATGCTCTTGTTTGTGTTGATAAAAATGTTGCGGAAAGACTTCAAATACAATACTCCTGCTAAACTAATTCTTCTCCCTCGCCCCTTGTGGGAGAGGGTTGGGGTGAGGGGTAAAAGGAATTTAAAATGAAAAAAATAATAAACACAATTGAAAATGATAAAAGAACTTCTACGCAGAATTTAATGCAAGAGATTTGGAGCGCAATTGAAGAAGGAACTACTGAGTTTGAGATAGATGCTTGCGGACAACATAATATCGGAGGTTCAGTTTGGTCTAAAAACGGCGAAGATTTAAACTTTTATATTAAAAATCCAGGTCAACGTGTCGGTGCTATGGGGGCAAAAGGCACAAATATTTATGTAAACGGCTCAGCTCCTGCTGATACAGGTTGGTTAAACAGCGGTGCTAAAATTGTTGTAAACGGTGATAGTGGTGATACAACAGGACATTGTGCGGCATCGGGGAAAATTTATATCGGCGGAAATGTAGGTACAAGGTCGGGTGCTTTGATGAAAAAAGATCCTAAGTTTGTTGCTCCCGAACTTTGGGT
>OMVC01000002.1 GCA_900314375.1 uncultured bacterium | reverse complement strand
TTTGACCCCTGTAAAGAAATCACGTCAAGTTCTTTTGCTTCAAATTTTAAAACTTCATTATTCAAATCCCCGACAATTAAATAAACCAATTTGTCAAGGTACGGGAGTTTTTCGTTTTTAGAATTTATTTCGTAATAATTTGGATTACGTTCAAAAACAACGCGCTGTGCGGGAACGTATTCTTTTAATTTAAACGCACCTGATACGACAAAATCTTTAGGTTTTGCGGTTGTAGAAAGGAATGAGTCAAAATATTCTTTTCCTTTTTTTACGGCAGGAGCAAAGATATGTTTTGGTGCAATCGGTGTGGATAACATCCTTAAAAACGGGGCATAAGGTCTTGTTATCGCAAAAACGACAATATAATCTCCGTATTTGCGAACGGACGGCAATTTTCCGTCAATTACAAGAGAATCCCTTGTTGAAGTATCTCCATACCCTGCAAAAATTATATTATTCCATGTGAAAACAACATCATCAGCGGTAATTGGCTTACCGTCAGACCATTTTGCGCCTTTTCGCAGGTATATTGTGTAAACTTTCCCGTCAGGCGAAATCGAATATGCTTTAGCCAATTTTGGCGCGACATCACCCGTTGTCGGGTTGGTTGTTAACAACCCGTCATACATAATTCCTGACATTATTGAGGATGTGTTATCCTTACAATTAAACGGATTGAATGTTTTCGGACCTTCTCCTATTGTTGAAGAAACTAAAGTTCCTCCGAATTTTCCGACGGGTGCTTGTGATTGAAGGTATTCAATCCCGTTTAGCGTAACATTTTTAGGCATAGTATACGCGGCAGTTGCGGATTGTTGTTTAGCGTTCGTATTTTGCTCGGCTTTTGGCGGAACATCACGAACGATACAAGCCTTACACAGTAACGCTGCGATAACTAACAAAAAAAATAAAACCCAATAACCTCTCCTTGTCATGTAATAAGTATAGCATAGAATTTGATATTTGTATTCTCTTTTTGGTGGATTAATTTATAAAAATTCGATTGCTTGATATTTTTTAGCATAGTAAAATTATGGAACACAGGCATGCCTGTCGTTCGGATTGGGGAATTTTAATCGGATTTAATTTAGGAGGTCAAGTTTGACAAATCCCGAATTTTCAAAAAACGCTATGCAAGTTCTTGAAAAAAGGTACCTTAAAAAAGATAATAACGGAAATTGCATAGAAACGCCTTCTCAAATGATTAGGCGAGTTTCGGATGCGATAGCTTCTGCCGATAAAATTTACGGAGCATCGGATGATGATATAAAACTTTTGTCAAACAAGTTTTATGAAATGATAGCAAATAAATATTTTATGCCGAATTCTCCGACTTTAATGAATGCGGGAAATAAGCTCGGACAGCTTTCGGCTTGTTTTGTATTGCCTGTTGAAGACAGTCTTGAAGGGATTTTTGAAACCATAAAAAATACTGCACTGATTCACAAATCAGGCGGCGGAACAGGATTTTCTTTTTCAAGATTAAGACCGAAAAACAGTATTGTTCAAACAACAAAAGGAGTTTCGTCTGGTCCTGTATCTTTTATGAATGTGTTTAATTCCGCAACCGAAGCCGTTAAACAAGGCGGTACAAGACGCGGTGCAAATATGGGCATCTTAAGAGTTGATCATCCTGATATTTTGGAATTTATAGACTGTAAAACGGATTTGACTAAATTAAACAATTTCAATATTTCCGTTGCCCTTACCGATAAATTTATGCAGGCATACCTGAATAATGAAGATTATGAGCTTATCAATCCTCAAACAAATTCAGCAGTCGGGAAATTGAGCGCCAAATATGTGTTTGACAAAATCGTTCACAATGCCTGGAAAAATGGTGAACCGGGGATAATCTTTATTGACAGAATGAACGAAGATAATCCTACCCCGCAAATCGGACAGATAGAATCAACAAATCCTTGCGGAGAAGTCCCGCTTTTGCCTTATGAAGCTTGCAATTTAGGTTCAATAAATTTAAGTTTGATGATTAAAGATAAAAAGATCGATTGGGATTTGCTTGAAAATACCGTAAGAATAGCCATACATTTTCTTGATAATGTGATTGATGTAAATAATTATCCGCTGCCGCAGATTTCTCAAATGGTGCAAAATAACCGCAAAATCGGTTTAGGTATTATGGGTTGGGCTGATATGCTTATGAAATTAGAGGTTTCTTATGCATCTGATGAAGGGGTAAATCTTGCAGGGCAGGTTATGGAATTTATTGATTATGTTTCAAAATCTGAATCTGTCGAACTTGCAAAAACACGCGGAAGATTTAACAATTTCAAAGGCAGTTTGTATGATTGCGAAAATTATCTATATAACAAATTTAGGGGTAAATCTTTCGGAAAAATCCGCGACGAGCAATGGGGTGAACTTGATAATCAAATAAAAATCAACGGGATACGAAACGCTACTACAACTTGTATAGCACCGACAGGCACAATCTCTATGATAGCAGGAGCTTCAGGCGGGATTGAACCTTTATTCGGGTTGGTATTTTCAAGATTGATATTGGATAAAACCGAAATGCTTGAAATAAATCCGATATTCAAAAATTATATGGAATCGCATGGATTGTATTCTCAAAATTTAATGTCAGAAATTTCAAAAGAAGGCTCATTAGCGCATATAAACGGTATCAATCAAAATGTAAAAAATATTTTTGTAACCGCGCATGACATTTCACCTTACTACCATATAAAAATGCAATCAGCTTTTCAAATGCATACGGACAATGCGGTTTCCAAGACGGTTAATTTTGTGGAAAGTGCAACCGAAGAAGATATAAAAAACACGTATTTACTTGCTTATGAAAACCGATTAAAAGGAATAACGGTTTATCGAAATAATTCACGCCAATTTCAACCGATGAATTTGGAGCAAAAAAAAGACAATAAAGACAGTACAATAATCAAGCCTATCGAAAACGATAAGACAGGGGAGGACGAATATAACCCGTCAGGAGAAATTAAAGACATCAAATGCCCTGAATGCGGACACACTATCCGCATGGCGGAAGGATGCTTTATTTGTCCCGAATGCGGTTATTCGGGCTGTGCATAGTTTATATGCACACAAGTTTGTAAGCGAAGTATATTTTCTGTACTTCGCTTTTAAGCTTAATATTGCTTAAAAAAGCCTTTATAAAATGCAAAAATAAAAATTTATGTGTGTTATGTTATAGCAAGGCAGAATTATACAAATGCAAAATTTCATATCCACAGCAGGAATTAATTCATATAGTGATGTAGGTGGGCGTACATCATTAAGTTCTTATTGGTTAAAAGCCCAACCCCAAATGCCAAAAGTCGAACTTGATGCAATTGAAATTTCAGCTCCTAAAAAAGCAAAAAAAACTCATGACGTAAATGCTATAGGAGCGTCAATAGCAGGAGCTACTTTGCTGATTGCAGGTGCGATATTTGTCATTTTAAAAGGTGGTTTCGGTTTAAATAAGCATCTTGATAAATTAAAAAAATATTTTGAGGTTCGCTCGCAAAAATTAAAACTTGAGACAGAATCAAGACCTAAAATGCTTGCCGCTAACGAATGGGTAATACGAGCAATTGATTATGTAAAAGCCAGAAGCGAAGTAGCTAACAATTTTACAACTTTGAAAGATTACACTTTGAAAAGATTTATGTGCCGTAATAAGGAAAACAGTCTCGGAGCAAAAATTCATAACGGGATAACGGATATTTTTGAAAAAATTGGTAAAAGAACCGTTAAAAATTCTTATTCTGATACTAAAAAGATTTTAAAAGATACATTGCGTTCGACAGATAAGATTCATGGTGAAATTTTAAGAGCAACCGAACGCGGATTGATAGAAATAAACGGTCAAAAACAAACTAAATCGCAATGGATTGAAACCTTGTTAAAAAAGAATAATGAATTATTAAGGTCTTATAATAAAAACTTTTCTGCAACAAAAATAGAGGAAAGATATAAAGATTTAAAGCTGGCTGCCTCTAATCTTGAAAAGGATTTTGATAAAAACGGCTACTTATGGTTTTTGACTCCTGATATATTAAAAGATTTTATTGCAGATACAAAAATGTTAAACAGTAAAACTCAAATACAGCATAATGTCGAGAATTTTAAAAAGGATATATCTTATTCAATTTCGGATTATGCAAAAGATGCAGAACAGCGCATTATAAAAATGACTAAATTGGTAAAATTTAATGATGCACCTAAAATAAAATTACTTCGTGAAATTCGTCGCGGGTACAGGGATTTTGTGAAAAATTTCGGCGAACCTTCTCAAGATGAAATTCAAAAAAATATACAAAAAAATATAGAAAAATTGAAACAAGAAATTTCTTCATCCGGTAATACTGAACCAAAAATTTCAAAAGAATTACTTGAGAATTTAGAAGAATTAAGCGAGAATCAAAATTTCAAAAAGGGTTTAGTTGAAGAAATTTTAGATATATACAAAGCTTTATTGCCAAAAAGTAAATATCAAAAACTTGAATCATTATATACGCAAAGCGTAAAAAGTTTAGAGGATTCCATAAAAATAGAAACAGAAGATTTTGTAAACAAATTGCGAGATTTGACATTGGGCAGTGCCCCGACAGACATTATTACGTTATTAAGCGGTTTTGCGACATTGGGCTATTTCTTGCTAAAATCTGATAATAATCAGGAACGTACAGGAGTAGCATTAAAATACGGCATCCCTGCATTAACTTTTATCGGGACATCACTATACTTTAATGCGCGATTATACGCGGGAACAAAAGCAATGTTATATGGTGCGATTGCGACCTGGGTAATAGGTAAAATAGGCGAACTTGCGAATGATATTTATGTTCATGAGTTGAAAAAATCAGGTAAATACATTGCACCTCAACCGCAAGCACCTGAAGAAGTTTGATTTTTGTAATAAATCCGCTAAAGAAATGATACCAATAATCTTAATTTTTGCTAGAATACGCACAAGAAGGTGGTATTATGTCAGAAACAATAAGAGAAAAACTTGAACAAAGAGAAATAAATATATTGAGTGAGTATGCAACAAAAGTTGTAAATTCAAAGGGCAGAAAAATTCAGGAAGAAAAAAGTGATTTGCGTACTGATTTCCAACGTGACAGGGATAGAATTTTACACTCAAAGGCTTTCAGACGTTTGAAGCATAAAACTCAAGTATTTTTATCACCGTTTGATGACCATTTCAGAACTCGTTTAACGCATACTCTTGAGGTTTCTCAAATAGCCAGAACTATATCTCGTGCGCTTGATTTGAATGAAGATTTAACAGAAGCAATAGCATTAGGGCACGATTTAGGACATACGCCTTTCGGACATTGCGGAGAAGGTGTATTGAACGAACTTGTTGAAGGCGGATTCCATCATAATATCCAGAGTGTTCGAGTGGTAGAAGTGTTGGAAAAATTAAACCTTTGTCAAGAAACAATAGAAGGTATAAGAACTCACACATGGGGTTTTGAACCGACAACACCTGAAGGTAAAGTTGTTCAGCTTGCCGATAAAATTGCATACATAAATCATGATATTGAGGATTCAATTCGGGCAGGAGTTATTTCGGAACGCGATTTACCAAAAGATTGCATAGATTATTTCTCGCCGATTCAGAGTAAAAGATTGAGTAAAATGATTCACGAAATCGTAAATAATTCTATCGGAAAACCGGAAATTTCAATGAGTGAAGAAGGCTGGGCTTATACAACAAGGCTGCGCAAATGGATGTTTGAAAATGTTTATAACGATTCCTCTCCGGCAAAGTTGGAAGAAGAAAAAGCAAGACATGTTATACGCGAACTTTTTAATTATTATTGCAAAACTTTAGAAGGCAAATGTCCTCAAGAACATATCGTCAGAATTGTAACCGATTATATTTCAGGCATGACAGACAGATATGCGGTTGAACGCTATAAAGATTTGTTTATTCCGACAGGCCTGAAATGTGATGCAAGGGATGATAATTTATTTAAGTTAGCGCATGAACAGTGTTAAATTTTTTTGAAACATATATTTCTTAAAAAATCGTGAAAGTATAACAAATGATTATGATGAAAAAATTAATAAACTAAAAAATAAACTTATAAAAATAACTGATAAAATTTCTTCTGCAATGGATGTTATAAAAGAGGATATTTAAATTTTGATAACTATATGTAATGTCGCAGTAAAAAATAATCTGCGTGTCATGCTGAACTTGTTTCAGCATCTTGCCCAAATTGCCGGTTGACGGATTCCGAAAATTTTTCGTAATGATTTAGCGAATATATCCTCCTTCTAAATTTATTGTCAAATATAATAATTTCCTATTTTTTATTGATTTACCCCTAAAAAAAGAGTATAATTCGGTTTATGGATATTCAATTATTGTCTGAATACTTGGAATATATTGAAGTTGAAAAAGGTTTAAGCGAAAATACTATTGAGGCATATCGTCGTGATTTATCCGCATTTATTGATTATTGCAGAGATAAAGGGGTAAATGATTTTTCGGATGTCGGTCGAAATTCGTTGAATTCATTTATCTTAAATTTAAGAGAAAATAATATAAATCCGCGCAGTGTAGTCAGAAAGATTGCGTCTTTGCGCGGTTTTTTCAAGTGGTTGTGCGCAAATTCTTATATAAATCAAAATCCGGCACAACTTATTGAGCAGCCAAAGCTTCCTAAAAGGCTGCCAAAAGTTATGACTTTGGAAGAAATAAAAGAAATATTCCATTCGGATTTGAATCCAACGGAAACAATAATTGTTGAACTTTTATACGATTGCGGATTGAGGGTTTCAGAACTTGTAGACCTTACTTTGAACAATATTGATATGAAATCAAAATATATACAATGCTACGGTAAAGGCTCAAAAGAACGGGTTGTGCCGTTCGGTTCAAAGGCAAAAGCCGCTTTTGAAAGATATTTCAAAACAAGAGATTTGATTATCTTAAATAATAATTTGTCCGGTGTAAAAAAATTATTATTAAAAGATAATGGAAAAGAAATTTCAAGGCAGGATGTATATGTATTTATTCGCAAGCTTGGAGAGAAAATAAATAAGCATATTTCTCCGCATACTTTAAGACATACATTTGCAACTCATTTGCTTGAAAACGGTGCGGATTTAAGGGTTGTGCAAGAACTTTTGGGGCATAGTGATGTTGCAACGACCCAACTTTATACCCACATTACTAAAAAGCGGCTTAAAGAAGTTTATTTTGCAATCAATAATGAGTCGTGATAGAATAAAATTATGTTAAGTGTTTTTATATCCGGATTAAAAAGACAGACAGGCAAAACTATTGTATCGGCAGGGCTTGCTGCGACTATGCAGAGTTTATCGTATGCAACATCATTTTACAAACCGATAAGGACGGCAATGGGTTCTGCCAGCAGTGATTTATCATTTATAAATAAAACAGATTCAAACATTCGACTCGGAACTTGCTATGAATTTGAAAGTTCTGCATCTCCGCTTATCGGGGCGTATAAGTCTGAAGTAAAAAAAGTTGATATGGCGCAAATTATACAGGCATATAATAATTGTATTGCAATGACGGAATGTCATATAGTGGAAGGCTCAAATTCTATATCAACTCCGATTGATGATAAATTTACCGAGGTTGAAATTATAAAACAGCTTGCTTTACCGTTGATTTTAGTGATAAATAGCCGTAAGACAACGCTTGATGAAGTTATTACGGGCGCAAATTATATATATGCAAATAAAGTTAAATGTCTCGGCGTAATATTAAATGAGTATGATAAGAATGATTTGAGTGTAGAATCAAAATATTTTCCTCATTTAATAAAAGAATATACGGGTTTAAAAATATTGGGACATTATCCGCATTATGAAGCAGGAGGTAATGTGCCGGCAGAATTACTTATTGCGGATACATTAAATAATTTGAATATAGAGGAAATTTTTGGGCTAAAAATTGCCAAGCTGGCAAGCTAGAATAGCAGAAGGGATAATAAGATGGTTGTTGAAAGACAAAGAGTAAAAGAACAGGACAAAATACAAAGACGATCGAATTTTGAAGCTGTGGAAAGTAATTTTACGGATGGACAGGCAAAACTTGAAGCTTCACGATGTCTTCATTGCAAAAACCCGAGATGTGTTCAGGGATGTCCTGTTAATATCCAAATCCCTGATTTTATTGAGGCTCTAAAAAATGATGATATAGAAAAAGCCGGAGAAATTATTCGTAAAACAAGTATGCTGCCGTCTGTTTGCGGCAGAGTTTGTCCGCAGGAGCGTCAATGCGAAGGGAATTGTGTATTAGGTATAAAAGGAGAAGCCGTTGCAATAGGTGCTTTAGAACGCTATGTCGGTGATAATACAAGAGCAAAACAAACTGAAATAACCCCTTCCGGTAAAAAGGTTGCGGTTGTGGGTTCAGGATGTGCAGGTATTACTGCAGCTGCTGATTTAAGAAAAGCAGGACATAAGGTTGTAGTTTTTGAAGCTTTGCATAAATTAGGCGGAGTTTTGCGCTATGGAATTCCGCCGTTTAGATTGCCCAGAACTTTTCTTGACAGAGAAATCGATAACCTGAAGCAGATGGGTGTTGAATTTCATACTAACGTAATTATAGGTAAATCAATAACATTAAAACAGTTAAAAGATGACGGTTTTGATGCAATATTTATTTCTTCGGGTGCCGGATTCCCTAAAATGATGAATATAAAGGGAGAAAATTTAAACGGAGTTTATTCCGCAAATGAATTTTTAACCCGTGTAAATTTAATGGGCGCAGGAAAGGGTGATTGTGTAACTCCGTTGAGAACAGGTAAAAAGGTTGCAGTTATCGGGGGCGGAAATGTTGCAATGGATGCTGCAAGAACTGCTGTCAGGGTAGGTTTTAATGAGGTTTCGATATTGTATAGAAGAACAGAAAAAGAGCTCCCTGCACGATTAGAAGAAATAAGACACGCAAAAGAAGAAGGTGTTGAGTTTAAATTCCTTCGTGCACCGGTTGAAATTCTCGAAAAAGACGGATACGTAAACGGAATGAAATTTGAAGTTATGGAACTGGGTGCGCCTGATGAATCGGGCAGATGCAAGCCTGTCGGTACGGGCGAATATGTAATTGAAGATGTGGATACCGTTATTGTTGCTTTAGGAACAAATCCAAATCCGATAATTCAACAATCTGCAATTTCAGACGGGTATGACCTTCAAACAGACAGAAGGGGGTATATCGTAGTTGATGAGGCAACTCGTTTAACGAGTATTCCGACTGTATTTGCGGGCGGTGATGTCGCACCTGTCGGAGAATCAAACGCAATAAACGCAATGGGTGCAGGCAAAAAAGCTGCAAAAGCGATAAATGATTTATTGGAAAGGGGTTAGTAAATATGAATAATGTTTTGGATGATTATTTCAAATTTAAAATGCCTCTAACTCGTGAAGTTTTTTTTAGAAAAACAATGGTGCTTTTGGTAATTCAGACATTATTGGCATTATTTATGACATACGCAATGTTTGTATTCAAAAAACCATGGCAGTTTGTTTTGATGCTTGCATTTATAATTGGTTTTGAAATACCTGTTTTGTGTTCTTATTTTGTATTATCAACTCGCAGAATATGGAATTTGACAGGCCAATTGCAAAAATCTTTACTGATAAATGTTGTACTTTTTGCGCTATCGTTTATGCCTCCGGTATTAATTGGTGTGTATATATTTTTAATATTGAAATCGGGAGAATATGTCGGCGAACAAAATTAAAATATTTATTTTAATAATAATGCTTGTTGTGAGTACGCAAACGTGTGTGTTCGGGTATGAACTTGATTTGTCCGTAAATGACGAAATAGAAAAAAAATATGATTCAAATAAATTGAATCAGGAGATGAATACATCAACAAAAACAAATAAAACAAGTTCAAAATCAACGAAGCTTTCAAATAAGGCCGTTCCAAAAACTACTCCGGTGTTTGATGTTTCGTCAATTCCGATTATTTCAAAAATTCAAAATACCGTAAATAGAACAGCATCGAATTTGGGAATGAAATTACCGTCAGGCACGACTTTTGATGTTAAGTCTTCTATAAAATTAACAGATTGGTCAGGGGTTAATACTCCGATAACATTTACTTCAATAAATCCTGTTACAAAAAAATTATTGACTGTACCTGCCGGAACGACCTTCAAAGGGAAGGTAGCTTTGGCGCATCATGGACAATTAACAGGTAACGGTGCTTTGATAGAGATTGATATAACTTCTATGACTTTGAACGGAAAGACTTATCCTATAGAAGCTAAAGTTACAAAAGTCAATTCAAAGAACATTTTTTTAAATAAAATTAAAGGTCAACGTCAATATATAACGGGTGTTAAAAATAAAGTCCAAAGCGGTGTGGCTTTTTACAAAAAATCCCGTCAGATATCAACAAATTTATCTTCAACTGCTTTAGGTACGCTAGTTTCTCCGCTGCCGACAATTGCAGGCTTTGTAGGAGCGGCGGCCTCAACTGTTGCATCTCCTGTAACAGGCTTATTACAAAAGGGCTCCGGTATAACAATTCCTGCCAATTCCGAATTTGAAATAAAACTGACCCAAGATGTTTATTTGAATTAGGCTCCAATATATATTTTTTTGCTATAAAAAAAAGAGGTCGTTGCCTCTTTATGTACAGTTGCGGTTTATAATATAGACAAGATGTTAGGAGGACCTAACACTTCTTGTGTGAAAAATTCTTTTTAGAATCATTAGTGTTAGAATGATTATCGTTTCGATAACCTGTACCGGCGCGATAACCAGAAATAGAATATAATAGCGGTAAAGACGGTTCAATCCATTTTAACCCTGATAATAATGAAACTGTTGCTATATCGTCTGTATGCAGTGTCAAATCAAGAAGCTCAGGAGTTCTTGTATCTTTTTTATCTTGGTGCATTATCGGGTTTACTATTTTATTGCCTATATAATTGGCTATTATGCTGCCGCCAATAACTCCTGTTAATAATATCCCGCCAATCATGCCGACACATCTTGCAGCTTTTGATGTGATATTATTTTTTTCTAATATCGCAAGGGCTGTTCCCGCTCCGATATTGCATAAGAATATATTTGCCAAATATTGATATGTACCTTCTTTAATTTTATTAGGAAGATGTTCTCTCCATTGGTCTTTTGTAAGTTTATCCGCAATTACTCCACCTGTTATTCCGCCCGCAACAGGCACAGCTCCATATATTGATAACCAGCCGATTTCTTTAAATATATCTTTAGCTTTTATATTATCAGGCGGCGGAATAAGTTTTTTGGCGATGTTTTCGGTTTCTTTTGATGAAAAAAGTTCGTTTACTTCTTTTAATGATAAAACTTTTGTCTTTGATTTTTGCAGAATATTTTGGAGTTTTTCATCTACCTGATGCGTTTCTAAAAATTTATCAACATTTTTTGTATTGTAATTTATTATTTGTTTAAGTGTTTTTGAACCTTGTCTGCCTGTTAAAACAGATGCAATTTTGGGTGCACTAATTGCGGATATTGCGGTTGCAAGTAAAATTGTTGCAGTCTTTAATCCGACTTTTTTCCGTTTATTTTTTTGAGTTTTTTCTAATGTGTCATAAAGTACGGCTCCGCTTCCTATTGTTAATAGTGCAGGTATGCTTTTATTTATTTTTGCGGTTAATAGGGGTTGGTCTAAATATTTACCTATTGCTCTTATCGGGGTCATTTTAATTAGTGTTCCTTCTTATAATTTTCAAGTATTTGTGTGTTTCGTTCGCAATATTGCGTAAATTTATTTATTTCTTTCAAAATTTCTTCTGATATAATATGTTCTATTTTGCAAGCGTTTTCTCCTGCCTCTGAAGAAGGTATATCCAAGACGGTTTCAAAAAATTTTTTTAAAATATGATGTTTATTATAAACTTTTTTGGCTTCATATATACCCTGTTGGGTTAAAACGATTGCTTCATAACTGTTATATTTGATTAAGCCTTTTGTTGATAATTTTGATAAGGCTTCAGATACCGAGGCTCTTGAAATATTCATTTTGCGTGCCAATTCTGCTCCTTTTAAAGGGGTAGAATTTAAGTACGCAATATAAATGCTCTCAATATAGTCTTCAAGTCCTGAAGTCAGATTTATTTCTTTGCTTTGTACTGTCATGAAAAATCCTTTACGAAATAATTGTAAGGCAAGCCTAACACTTTGTCAAGTAAAAATTTTCCATTGATAAAAATGGTGGCACCCTAGTGTTGTTTATAGACTTTATCGCAATATATTTCGATATTTGGTGTATCGATTTCAAACGCATGAATTCTGCCCGGACCTAATACAACGGAAATGCTGCCGTCATTTACTTGAAATTTGCTTTCTTGTCCATATTTTGGCAGAAGATTTGTCAGCTTTTGTGATTCTTTCAGGGTTGGGATTTTTACTTTGCATGCAACAGGACGATTAACGTCTTTATTTGCCAATACAAGTATTGTTCTGCCGCGTCTGTGACGCGCAAAAGCGATAATTTGGTCACGCTTATCTTTTTCTTTATCAAGAATAATGTATGAACCGCGTTTTAGAATATCAGCATATTGGTCGCGAAAATCTAAAGCTGCTGTCATAAACTTACCAATTTCAGGATTTTTGCCTCCCGGTTGACGCGAAAGATTAAAGATATCAAGTTTACCTTCGTGGGCATCCATTATGTGGTTATCTGTCGCGGTTTTTTCATTGTATTTATTTGCATATTGATATAAATAATAATCGCCGGATTGGAAACCGTCAACAAAATACGGATTTAGCATAGGTAAAGTTGCTTGAAGCCCTGAAATTAAATTACAATAAACTTCTCCGCCATGGAACATAGGAGATATGTCATCATGTGTTGCAAATGAACCGATAAGGGATTTTCCGTTTCCGACCCTATAAGACATATTCAAATTATCAATTACGTAATCGTGTAATTGCTTTGCTCCTTCCCACTCATGGAAGATATGATATTGACCGTAGTACGCATCAAAACCTGCACGCAATGAATCTTCAGGTCTGTCATAAGGCATATTTGCCTGAGGAGATGCATCTTCATAAGTATATGTTTCGGCAAGCCAAGCAAATTCAGGATCTCTTTTATGCGAATAAGGTATTATTATATCCCAAAATTCAACAGGTTTAGCTCTTGCTACATCTGCTCTAATGCCGTCAACACCTGCATCTATCAACATGTCTACAAATTGTCTGTGATATTCCAGTAATTCGGGGTTAAGTGTTCTTTTACCTTCATCATCCCAGGGTTGAAACATTCTGATATCTTCCCAACCTTGTGGCGTCTTTGGAATACCGTTTTCTATTGCCATAAGTTCAGGCTTTTCTTTATAAAGCTGGTAAGATGCGCAACTTGGCATATCAACCATTACATGCAAACCGCGTTTATGGCATTCGTCAACAAACGCCTTTAATTGTTCTTTATCTGAACGCGGATCATTTTTATCAACCAAAACCGGGTCAATTTCTAATAAATCTTTGGGTGAATATACGGAGCCTGCTGTTCCCATAGCGTTTTCTTTGCCCGGAGGGTTTATCGGCAGCAGGTGAAGTGTATTTATTCCTTGCGCTTTAATCTCATCCAATCTGTCAATAGCACTTAAAAATGTACCTGTTTTTTCATTTTCGTCTATCCATTCGTTGCCGTCTTTATCTTTTGCTGTGAATGTTCTTGGAATCATTGCAAGCAATTTTACGCTATTTGTTAAAAATAATGTACGTAAATCATTTTTGTAATTTATAGGAGTATTGTTTTCTGCAGGTTTTACGACAGGTGAATTTATTACTGCTTGATTTTGCAAAAATTGCGTTATCAAGTTAGAGCTGAACTGCGGCTGCGCTGTTTTGCGAGTCAAATTGTTTGTAGTCTGTTTTGTATTTGACAGGCTATTTAGTTTTTGTGTTATTAAGTTTGAAGAAACATTATTTATCATTTTTGTTTAGCCTCATACCTGTCTGTGTGCATGTGTCCGAAGAAAAATTGAGATAATACGGTAACTCCTAATAAGCCTGCCCCGAATGTTGCGAAGAATTTTAACCATCTGTTACTGTTGTAGCTTGAACGGAATAATTTGGTAAACATATCATCTAAAGCATTACCCAAATGTAAGAATCTTTCATGTGCGGTACTGTAGGTTTCTTTCCCGCCTACAAGGAAATTTGGTCTGACAAAATATTTGTCACCGCCAAACATTCTTAATACATTTTTTCTCCATGCTTCAAAATTCTCATAGAATAATGTTCCTTCTAAATTTTGAGATGTATCAGAGTGTAATTTACCATCATACATCAATCTCATTGCGCGTTCGTAGAAATCTCTGTCATGGCCGTTTTCTGCGAGCATTTTCGGGTCGCGATGTCCGACATATTTATTAACAACTTTTCCGTTTTTAATTTCTAATTCGGAATCATCTATTTTCCCTGTAACAGGATTCAAGTCAGGATTGCGTTTTGCATAGAATTTTACGGCATAATCCGAGCTATGACCGCCAATCATTAGTCGTTTGCACATTTCGACCAATTCTTCTTTTACTTCTCTTGAAAGGCCTTCTAAAGGGGTACCTTTAGATTTTTCTAATTCGGTTATTCTGCGATACATATCTAATGTGTTCATCATACGATAAAATGCACCTTTTACCCCTGTTACTCTATCCATAACATAAGACAATTGTATATTTCTTAATGAGGATTTATCATTTGTTTCGTATCCGAACAATCTTTGAAGCGTTGAATCCATCTTTAATTTTTGCAAAGGTGCTGATATCATTTCGAAAGCTGAATCTACACACTTTTTATAAGTGGTGTCTGTATCAGCATTTTTTGTGTTTATATCAATATTTGCAAATCTTGTTCTTTCTTCAATTTTTGATAATTTTTCTGTTAAAGTTTTAATAACTGCTTCATATCTGTCTTTGTCTGATGCAATATCTTCTATTTTATCTCGAATAAGGTTTCCGACAATTCTTTCGTCATATCTGGTTTCTTTAATTTCTTTATTCGTTATACCCAAAGTCTTTAACAAATCTTTTGAAATCAAATCATTCCATCCGTTTGCCAAGCCTGTTTCAGGAGCCATTGCAGCTTTTAAGTATGCATATTCATCAAGAACCGCAAGATGCCCTTTTAATTTATTCAGTTCTGCAGAAATTGCTTTTAAATCTTTTGCGGTATCTTCGGTTAATTTTGTTGATGGTACAGATTTCAAAGATTTTGATATCGCCGTATTATGTGAAATATTTTGTTGTGATGCTCTGAATTTTAATCGATTTTTCTGTTCTTGAGATATATCACTTTGTTCAAGTTTTGTTTGTCCAAAGTTTGAAATCACTCTTATATATTGAGTAAAATCTTTTACTCCGGTCTTTATTGCGGATGTTTCGTCCAAAAGTCCGTTTTTTTGCAGTTCTTGAATTAACTCTTTTGCGGAAGGTACTATTTTATCAAGTGTAGCATCATCAATTCCTATTTTTACTTTCGAATAATCTGTTCTTATTGCTTGAGAAATTTTTTCCAGTACATCTGTAGAAATTTCGTAACCGTTATCTTGTCCCAAAATTCGAGTAATATCTTTTCTTATTGCTTGAGATGTAACTTTATCCAAGTTTTGTGATAAAGTAGAAACAATAGCATCTATGGTTTCTTTTGAAATATTTTTACCTTTATTTGTTTCCAGTATTTTTTCAAGTTCTGTTGTATTTTGTGTGTAATCGTATTTTTTTGCGTTTTCATTAAATTTATTTAATAAATCAGCAGCTTTTTGCGCTAATTTTTTGTCTTGATAATCAGCAATCGGGTGTTCCAGAGCATTACAAATTAAAGCACTCATAATCGGAGTTGCAAATCCTGCTGTCAGCATCCATAAAGTGTTATTTTGCAATGCTATTTTGCGCATTTTTTCTTGTATGAAATCTCTGCGATTTTTAATATCTTTAGGAACTTTCATCCTATCACCGATTTTATTTATTTCTTCATCTGAATATAAATCCCACGGTATAAATTGGTGGTCTAAAAATACAGGTTTCTTTGTATTGTAATTATCCCGATATTGTTGTCTTATGTTAAACCCATGTATCAAATATGCAGGTAATTGTAATGCTAATTTAGGCCAAATTTCCATAGCCCCAAAAAACGAGCATAACCCTACAAATTCCATAGCTTTTGTTAAAGGTGTTTGACGTCTTGTCAAAAGGTATGTTGCTATAGCAAGTCCACCCAGTTTCATTCCTGCATCATTTAGACTTCCCAGCTCATTATCATTCGCATTGCCTTGTATGGAGTGCTTTAGAGCATTTGCCTTATATTTGATATCTTTAAAGAACTCTGCCGGATAATCAAAAATAGTATTTTTAACCAGATGACCGTTGCTTGGTAAGGGTTTTATAAAAGTTCTGTTTAGAAGTTCTTTATTTACATCAAAATTCTTTTTTGCATTGTCAGAATTGTATTGTTGCAAATTGGTTGAATTACTCAAGTATGATTGAATTAAATTTGTTTTCATTATTCGACCACACTTTCTTTGTTTTTATTCATAACATCCGACTCTTTAACTTTGGATGGTTTTTTAGTTATATGAACTGTATTTAACACGCCTAATAAGGTTAACGCAATTGCAGAGAATAAAAGAGTTTTTCCTGCATATTTTTCAAGTTTTGTGTCCGCAATCTCCGGCTTGTAAAAATTTTTAGCGCTATTTTTTATACTTCTGCCCAAAATCTTCATTGAATGTTTAAATTTTTCAGGCTCCCAAAATTTTAAAGTTGCAGTGTTAAAATATTCATCCCAAGCATCTTGAAAAGCCAGACCTACACCTACGGCAGCCCATAGATAGGAAGAAAGACTTCTGGCTAAAGTTGATTTTACTAAAACTTCTCTATATATAGGTTTTACGTCCTGATCGGAATCGTTAAGGTTTGTGCCCAGCCCGTTTCTTTTTGCAATTTTGTCATATCGTTCATTTAATGTTTTTTTGCTATAAGGGTCACCGTATAACAAATCCCAGCGTGTAAATTCTACGCTCTCACCGACTTTGTGGTATTCATAGCTTGTTAAATCGAAATCATCTTTATTTTCCGGTAATTGATGATTAACTTTCAAATACGGGAGTTGAGTATCTATACCTGTTATCCATTTGACCGGCAGATTTACAAAAGATTTTGATATTGATTTAAATAATCCGTATAATAAAACTCCCAATGCCATTTTTTTACCCAGTTTTGCAGCTTCCGGAGCAACTTTATTGGAATAATTAAATACACCCATCAGCGTTGCGCTGCCTATTAAATATGGTACTGTACCCATAGTTAAAAATTCATAAAAATCAGAATTTATACTCCCCTTCATACCTCTTGCCGGATATACCGTAAATGCTTTGATTAATTTATCCAGCCCTATTCTTGTTCTTGTAGAAAGGTTGTTTTTTAACAGAGTATCCTCTTTTGGAATCTCTTTTTTATTTTCCCCAAATATTATATTTTTGTTATTGTGTACACTAACCGGTAAAATCATGACAACTCCGCTTGATAATATTAGAATGCTTGTCAAAAAAAAATTTGTTACTTTTTTTCTTGTTATTTACATTTTTTTACAATATTCAATAGTGATATTTAGCTTATTGCATGCTAAAAAATATCATTGTTGCAACCCCTACAATAATACAATACCATCCAAAAATATTTAGAGAAAATTTTGAAATAAATTTCATAAAATATTTTATGCATAAATATCCTACTATTGCAGAAAAAATGGTTCCTATAATGATTGAAGCCCAATTATATTGGCATGCTTCAGATATATCAATTTTTATCAGCGGATATACCATTGAAGCTCCCAATATTATTGGAATACTTAATAAAAATGAGTATCTTGCAGCCGTTTCGCGGTTCAATCCGGTAAATAAACCTGTTGCAATAGTCCACCCCGAACGCGAAAATCCGGGTAATACCGCTAAACCCTGTGCAATACCGACACATATTGACTGTTTTAAATTCAACTTATCAAATTTTACTTCGCGTTTTTTTGATAAATATTCACTAAAAAATAATACAAAGCCTGTTAAAATTAACAACCCCCCGACAATTGACGGATGGAAAACCAAATGATTTGCGACTTTTTCTAACGGTAATGCAAGTATTATTGTAATAATTGTTCCTAAAATAATGTATAAACCTAATTTAGATTTATCTGTTGAAAAATCTTTGGTTTTGCATGACTCTATTAAAGCTTTACAAATATCAAATACATCTTTTCTAAAAAATATTAAAACTGCAACTAATGTCCCCAAATGAAGCATTATATCCAGAAAAACTTCTTGTGTTGACTGTTCTGATATTGGAATATTTTTATATACTTTGTAAAAATTTGATGTAAAAACAAGGTGAGCAGAACTTGATATAGGTAAAAACTCGCTTAAGCCTTGTACTATCCCCATTAATATTGATTGTAAAATCGGCATCAAAAACTCCTTTTATCGTTGAATAGTTGAGCAGGTGAATGGAGGAATTGTTATTACGGCACTTTGTGCATTTTATTATTTTTTTGAACAATAATAAACTTTTAAACCATTCAACTATTCAACTTTTCAACCTCTAATTACTCTTCTTCAAAATATGAACAACATGAATTTTGAGTTTCCCAAACGGTAATTCTGTTTAATTGAACGATTTTTTCTTTTAATTTTGAATAAATATAATAAGCTATCATTTCGCTTGAAGGACTTTCTCCTTTAAATTCAGGCAATTCGTTTATATCCTGATGGTCTAATGTTTCTAACACAGTGTTTAATTCTTTTTTTAATACTTTATAATCAATTAAGATATTGCTTTTATCCAAGGCTTCGCCGCGGACAAAAGCTTCAACCATCCAATTATGACCGTGCTGATTTTCGCAAGCCCCGTCATAGTTCAGCAAATGATGTGCGGCTGAAAAAAATGCCTGTGTTTTAATCTCGTACATATTATCTCCTCTTATTCTACATTATTTTGCGAATTAAAAATAAAATCGCATAATTCTCTGACTGCGCCTTTGCCGCCTTCTTTTGAAGAAACAAAGTTGCAAATATTTTTTACCCTGTCAACCGCATCAGAAGGGCAAGCAGCTATCGCGACCTTTTCCAATACAGGAATATCAGGTTCGTCATCTCCCATATATGATACTTGAGAAAAATCAAGTTCATATTTTTGCATAATTGCTTCTAATATAGGTAATTTGTTTTTAACGCCCTGATAAACTTCAGAAAATCTTAAGTCTTGAGCTCTGCGCTCGACTGTTCCGTTTTTTCTGCCGGTAATTACCGCGGTCAAAAAACCGTATTTTAACATTTTTGCCAGTCCATGACCGTCTTTTGCATTAAACGTTTTATATTCGACACCGTTTTCATCATAAGTAATACTGCCATCAGTCATAACGCCGTCAACATCGAATACAAGTAGTTTAATATTTGAAGCTGTCTCTTTTAAATCTTTCATCTCTTATGCAACTCCTGCTCTTAACAGGTCATGAACGTGAATTACCCCTATCGGACTGTTATTTGCATCAACTACCGCCAATGCCGTAATTGAATATTTTTCCATTAAATTCAAAGCGGATGCTGCATAAGCATCATCAGTTATACGTTTCGGATTTATTGTCATAACGTCTTTGACTGATAAACTTGAAGTATCAGAATATTTTATAACTGTTCTTCTGATATCACCGTCTGTTAATACTCCGATTAATTGTTTTGATGAGTCTAAAATCATTGCCATCCCCAATTTATATTCGGAAATTGTTTTTATAACACTTTGAAAACTTTCATTTTCGGAAACAATCGGCATTTTGTCTCCTGTTATCATCAAATCTCTGACTTTATAAGTCAGGCCTTTTCCCAACTTGCCTGATGGATGATACATTAGAAAATCTTCTTTAGTAAAGCCTTTTTTCTCCATCAAACATACTGCCAAAGCATCACCCATTGCTAATGTCGCTGTAGTACTTGCCGTTGGAGCTTTGCCTAATGTATCAGCTTCTCTTTCTACAGAAATATCCAAAACTACATCGCTTGTTTTTGCCAACGTTGATTCAACATTACCTGTCATACCAATCATGGGGCATCCGAAACGTTTAATTAACGGAAGCAAATTCATCAATTCTTGAGTTTCGCCGCTGTTTGATATGGCAATAATAACATCATTACGGGTAATAACTCCCGAATCACCGTGGGTACTTTCGGCAGGGTGAAGGAAATAAGCAGGAGTACCTGTGGATGACATTGTTGCTGCAATTTTTTTACCTATAATTCCGGATTTTCCCATACCGGTAACTATTACTCTGCCTTTGCAGTTGTACAAAATATCGATTGCTTTGTCGAAATCTTCTCCGATATTGTCTTTTAATCTTAAAATTGAATTAGCTTCGATTTCCAATACTTCTTTTGCAGATTCGATAATTCTTGATAATGTCATTTCCATATATCCCACCTCATAATAGCTTCAAAATGATTATACAATAAAATATAGTTTAATATATACTATCTTTACAAATTTTTAAGATTGAACAATTTACACAGTCAATATTATAGAAAATTGTTGAAAGATATATTTTTTGTTTTCTACTCTTTTTTTACCGTAGCAAAAGAAAAAGAATAAATATTAGAAACAGTAATCAAGTGAGCAAATTATTCCTAGGATTATTTTGCGCATTTGATAAAAATATACATTCCACATTTCTTTGACCGCAAAGAAACGTGGAGCAAAGAAACTCCTGCCCATCGCTTCGTTCACTAATAATTTGTAATGCTCGAATATAAAACGGACAACTCGCTATCGCTCAAACAAGTCCGTTTTTGAAGCTTTCTCGCATAACAATTATTGTTCACTGCGCGGAGGGCGAAGGGGTGGGGTAAATGATATGGCATATCGCTTTATGCGTAGTATTTTTCAAGCGCGCGGCGTTGTTTTAGCCGCGCTGAAAGATTTTTGCCTAAAATAGGCAAAAACACATGTTACCGCGTAAACGGTCTGTGCGATGCCGAAGGCATTGCCATGATACAGCGTTTTTTCTCTTTCTTGGTTCAGTTCTTTCTCTTTTGCTCGCAACAAAAGAGAAAGAATGAACAAATAATTTGAAATTAACTGCTATAATTATTCCTACATTTAATTGATACAAGCCAATTATAATTTATGATAAAATTATAAATAATAAATTTTAAAGGAGAATTATGGAAGCTATATTGAAAGTTTTGGGATTTATATGGAATTTACCGGAAGAACTTATTGAACCGATTGAATTTTTGCCGGATTTTTTGAAAGATGCTATGATTGATAGTATTAGCCTTATTCCGTTTTTATTTATAATTTTTGTTTTAATAGAAATAATTGAGCGCTATTATACAAAGAAAAGGCATTTATTCGTTTTTTGGATAAAAAAAGTCGGACCTTTGTTTGGGGCATTGTTGGCATCTTTGCCTCAATGCGGATTTTCGGTTATCGCAAGTACGGTTTATACAAGAAGATTATTGACCCGAGGGACTTTGGTTGCCGTATATTTAGCAACATCCGATGAAGCTATCCCCGTTTTGATTGCAAATCCGCAAAAAGCATATATTATTTTGCCTATTATCCTGATAAAAATTATTATAGCAATAATCGTCGGCTATATTGTAGATTGGGTTATTACATACAATGCAAAAGAGCCGGTAATTGAACATAAGCATGAAGAAATTGAAGGGTGCTGCCATCATCATATTGTAAAAGATGCAAGAAAAAGAGATTTTTGGCTTCATCCTCTAAAACATACACTAAATATTTTCTTATTTATATTTATAATTTCTGTTGCATTGGCGTTCTTATTGTCGCGTTCGGGTTCTGAAGAAGCTTTTGCAAAATATTGTTTGATGAATTCGCCGCTGCAGCCTCTTATGGCATCTTTAGTCGGTTTAATCCCGAATTGCGCGATTTCGGTTATGTTATCAATATTATTCATTAAAAATACAATAAGTTTTGGTTCTCTTGTTGCCGGATTGTGTACTTCGGGCGGTCTTGGTATTTTGGTATTATTAAGACGCAACGGCGATAAAAAAGATACTTTTATAATTTTATCAACACTTGTAATTATAGGTACGATTGTCGGACTTATCTTGCAATATAACGTGTTAAATATAAACGGATTTTTTAATCTTTTAGGACTAAAACTCTAATTTTTATCGGATAATATGGCTGTTATTACCGCTATATATGTCCAAAATACAAATTGTAATTGCGGTCTGAAATAAATCGTATCAACAAGTCCGTGAAACATTATTGCAAAAATTGCAATAACACAAGCAGATATGTATATTATTTTTTCAATATTTTCTGAAGATAAAACGAATTTTATTCCTTGATAGCAAACGGTAAATAAAAATCCTAAAAATGAAATAAGTGCAAAAATCCCGCTTTCAACCGCAGTTTCTAAATATATATTGTATGCACTCAGAGCATCAAACCCGGTTTTCATATATAGCCCGTATATTTCGCGGAAATTTTTGTTTCCTACACCTATACCAAGAATCCAATTGTCCTTGAACATTTGAATACAGGAATGATACACATTAAATCTGAACGAGTTTGATGAATCATTTCTCATTGCAAAAATGGACAAAAACCTTAAACGCAATGAATTTACAAATGTAAGCATTAAAATAAATAATCCGATGGCTGAACTTATCAGAGTTATGTATATTTTTTTATAAGTTTTCCAGAAGAATTTCGCAGAGATTAAAAATACCAATCCGAAAATCAAAATCATTGCCAAATATGCGCCTCTGCATCCTGTTTGTAATATTGCATAAATTACGGCAAGACAAGCGCACCCTGCACATAATGATAACTTGAAAGCTTTTTTATTAAGAAAATGAAATACGGAACCTATTACTATCGGCAGTCCTGCAACAAGATATCCGCCGTATAAGTTCGGATTTAAAGGCTTTAAAGAGCCGTAAACTCTTGAAATTACATCTTCAGGGTTTAAGTTTGAAGTATCCTGCCATGTGGAAATAGCTTCAAGATGCAGTGTTGATTGAAAGACTCCTAACAAGCCTTCACCAAAAACACAAAGCGCAATCGTACCTAATACCCAAGGTATATTTTTCATATTGTCTTTTAAATGCAAAGCTATTGAAAAATAAAATGTTATATATATAAAAGTCTTAAAGAAACCTTTTAAACTTAATGCAAACAGGCTTGAACCGAATAAACTTATTACAACAATCATAAAATATGCAATCAGCCATATTTCGTAATGATTAAATTCTAATTTCGTTTTAGGCATAATAAATAATTTCACTGCGGTTAAAAATATTACGATTAGTGCGAAAAAGCCTATATAATCGGAATTCATAAAGGTTGAAGATACATAAGTAATTAAGATGAACGTCAAAATAAACTTGTCAATATTTTGTAAAAGCAAGCTGTTCTCGTACAATATCCCTAATCTGTCCTGAAAAAATTTAAAAATACTATTGAACATCATCTGTTGTATTCATACCATTATTAACTGCTTGGTCCGCAACTGCATCAACTATTCTTACGTCTGAAACAGAGCCGGTAAATCTGTAATCAGCACCTTCTATTGTTATCGGTAACCCGACTTTAATTTTGTTCCCTCCGACTATTGCTCCGTCTTTTGTAATTTTTGCCACATCAGTTAAAGATACAACAACATCATACAAATCAGGTTGCGCAGCGTCTTCAACTTCAATAACAACTTTCTTATTGCTTAACGGTTGTAAAACAATTTTTCTTCTGTCTGCTTTAACATCAACAATATCAACATCATTATACGGAACGTTTCTTATTGTAATGAAGGTTTTCTCACCTTTTACGATAGGTAATTTGTCACCTGAAAAAGTAACTCCGCGCATATAAACCTTGAATACAATTTTTGACGTTGCTTCAATCTGTTTATCCGCAGTTTGTCTGAATCCTTTATAGGTATAGCCGCCTACTGCTAAAGCTACAATAAAAAATGCGACTATGATAAAATCAACTAATCTGATTTTTTTCAATATTTCTTTTATTTTTTCCATAAAACTTCTCCTTTATAATTCTTCAACGGCAGAAAGTAATTCGTTGATTGTTGTTGTAGCGCATCCATATTGTCTTACAACAATGCTTGCTGCAACATTTCCGATAATTGCCGAATATACAGGGTCAATTCCGGCTGCCAGCGCTAATGAATATACTGCTGTAACTGTATCTCCTGCGCCTGTTACATCAAAAACTTCCGATTTATTAAATACAGGAATTTTTGTATAATCATTATTCGGTTTGGTAACAAACATTCCATCGGCACCACATGTTATAAGTATGGCTTTAGCGCCGGTTTCATTTAATAATTTGTCACCTGCGAGTTTTAAATCTTCCTCGTTATGGATTTCAAAACCGACTGATTTTTCGGTATCAGGCAAATTCGGAGTCATTGAAGTTACGTTTTTATATGAAGATAAATTCCTTTGAGCATCCACAACAATTACTTTATTCAATTTATTAGCCAAATCAATCGTGTATTTTATAATCTTATCAGTCAAAGTCCCGATATGATAATTTGAGAGAATAACAGCATCGTATAACGGTAATAATTCCTCTATTTTTTCAAGAATTTTTGTTTCGGTTTCTTCGCATATAGAGCCTTTTGATTGTCTGTCAATTCTTACAATCTGTTGGGTAATGGAAGTTGTTATAGCACCTGAAATTCTTGTTTTAACAATAGTTTTTCTGGTTTTATCCGTAATGATTCCGTCACAGTTTATTTTTGCAGCTTTAAATGTATCAAATAAAAAGCCTGAATGATAATCATCTCCGGCAACCCCGATAACTCCGACTTTACCGTTATTTAATGTTGAAACATTATGAGCGGCGTTTGAGGCTCCGCCTAATATGTGTTTTGTTTTGGTATGTTGAAGAATTAATACGGGTGCTTCTCTTGAAATTCTCTCCGCATCTCCGTATATCATTTCATCTAATGCCAAATCACCGATGATTAAAACTTTTTTATCGGCAAGTTTCTTTATGCTATCAATTACTATTTGTTTATTAAATTTCATAATTTTTTCTCTAATACTCCGCAAAAAAATTTTATCATAAACAAATATCACATAGCAAATTTTATTTTTACAAGTTTTGTATTCCAAAACAAAATAAAAAAGGAGCAAAACAGATGAGAATTAATTTTTTACCAAGCAATAGCAGTTATTTAAAAGCAATGAACAATACCAGAACCAAATTATCTTTTGGGGAAGCTGATGGAGATTGGGGTTCTGATAATATTCACAGGATATCGAAAGAAACATATTATGCAAGAAGAGATGAAATCAATAAAAGATATAATCAAATGATAGATAATTGGCTTGAAGAAAGTGATGATACAGGAATGAGTTCCCACCTTGTATGGGATGAAGTAAAAAGATTAAGAGCTATGCAACACGCTGAACTCAATGCTTTAGAACGTCGATACAATCAATAAATGCTAAAATTTTAATCATACGATTAAAGGATACTAAAATTCTAATAAATGATAATATT
>OMVC01000147.1 GCA_900314375.1 uncultured bacterium | reverse complement strand
TTGTAATTTAGCATATTGCGAATATGATTTTAAAGAACTTGCCAAAAATTATCCCAGGGGCGAAAAATTTTTATATTCTGTTTTTTCGCAATTTGGGACTCAAGATACAATTGATTTTTTTAAAGATATAGGTGTTGAAACTTATGTGCAAGACGATTGGCGAATTTTTCCAAATTCAAATTCTTCAAAGGAGGTTCGCGAAAAATTACTAAAATCTTTAGATTGCAATTTGGTTAAAGAAGAAGTTTTAAAAATAGAAAAAAAGGATAATTGTTTTAAAATAGTTACAGATAAAAGTTCTTATGCTTTTGATTATGTTGTGATATCTGTTGGCGGGCATTCAAATTTCAATTTGTTAAAGGATTTGGGAGTAAATATTATCCCGCCTACCCAATCACTTGTTGGTTTGAAAACGAAGGAAGATTTATCATCGTTGGCGGGGGTTAGTTTAAAAGATGTTATGCTGACAGTTGATGATAAAAAATATAAAGGCGATTTGTTATTCACTCATAAAGGAGTTTCAGGACCTGTTATTTATAAGATTTCTTCAATTTATGCAAGAAAAGATTTTCCGTATATTATAAAAATTAGATTTACAGAGGATTTTAATTTTCAAGAACTGTTAAATAAAAATCCTCATAAAGAAATAAAAAATTTAATCGCAAAAATGATTCCTCGTTCGTTGGCAGAGTTTTTGCTAAATGAATTAAGTATAGCTCCTGATATACCTTGCCATAAAATAAATTCTTTACTGCGCAATAAAATATATTCGGCGCTAACCGATTTTGAAATTATTACAACAGGAAAAGTTCCGGATTCAGAAGTTGTTACTTGCGGAGGGGTTGATTTAAAAGAAGTTAACTCAAAAACAATGGAGCATAAGACAATAGGCGGATTGTATTTTTGCGGTGAAGTCTTGGATATAGACGGCTTTTGCGGCGGATTTAATTTGCAAAACTGCTGGTCGGGTGCTTATGTTGCAGCCAATGCAATAATTCATAGCAAATAAAAAGCCTTGATTATAATCAAGGCATGTAATATAAAATGAATTGTAAAAAAGTCTTTTATACTAATCCGTATATAACGGTGCTAATTTTTTTGATTGTTGAGGAATTACTCCGTCTTCAATTGATAAATAAACTCTGTAATCAATATCCGAGAAACAATTATCGATGCTTTCAATTTCTTTTAATTTAGAATCATCAATATTTCCTGATTCAATCATATCCGCAATAAATTCAAATCTGTCAACGTGTTCTCTGAATCTGTCTGTAGCATAATCTTTTGCCTGCCATGTCGTAATCAGGAAAGGCCAATCCGAACTTTGCAATAACAGGTTTTCTCTTGCTAATTGGTTCAATGCTCTGTGTAATAACTTATCTTCAGGAATTGTTTCATATCTATCAACAATTCTTGTAATGCGTTTTTCGCAAGCGTGAATAATAGGCCACATCCATTCAGTTAAATGGTTGTTCCAAACGTAGAAATGACCGCCTTGTCCCCAAGAAGATTCAGGGATTTGAATAGCCTCAACAGGAGGATGTTCTTTTAAGTATTCGCCTGCTGTCATACGTTCAATCTGAGGTAAGTAGTTATTAAGTTTTCTGATAACTTGTTTAATAAACTCAATACCTTCAAACCACCAGTGACCGTATAATTCCGTATCAAATGATACCATAATCAAACCTTCTTTACCGTTATGTGATTGTTTGTAATCGTTTAATAAGTGATAAAGCATTGTTGTATAGTGGTCTGAATTTAAATTTACCTGATTTAATGCCAATACAGGGTCATATAGCATTTTATCGCCTAAATCGGTTGTAGGAGAAGTTATTCTCCAATAATTCATACCTGATTTATCATCTTTTTTGTGGAATTCTCTGTAACATCCGTCGCCGGGGTATCCGTCAGCAGCGGACCAAACCTGGTATCCTGCTCTGTCGTTTCTTCCCATAACTGCAACTTGCGCATCAGGTAACCAATAAGCGGAATATGTGTCATATCCTGTCGGTTCTCTGTCAGGTAACGGAATATACTCAATATTTCCGTAAACACCGACAACACGTCTGCAGCCGATTGAATTTCCGCCTTCTATAACGTGAGATTCCGTAAAGAAGTATTCAATATCGTTATTTTGTAGTGTAACTTCAATAGCAGGTCGCCAATGTTTTTGACCGTCTTTACCGATGTATTCATAACCTTGGCGGTATGCACATTCAGGCAGCCATGCGCCTTTTGCCTTTTTACCGAACAATCTTTTTGTTGTATCAGAACCTACTTTGAATTGAGCATTCAAATTATTATCGGTTGCCAATAACGGTGAAAAACCATGCGTAGCACCTGAAGTTGTGATTTCTATACATCCTAAATCCTGTAAGTTTTTAAAAGCTGATATTAAATCTTTATTATATTTATTTATAAATGAATTTTTAATATTTGAGTACCAATCAAAATAGTATTTTGCGAGGTATTTCAAATGTTGAGAATAAGGAACTTTTTCATCCGGATATCTCTCTAAATCTTTTGAAACACTTTTGATTTTTTCGTCCAAATACTCAACAAATCCGTTTTGTAAATGTTCATCATTAAGTTGTTCAGCTAAAATTGGAGTAATTCCGACCGTTAATTTTGCCTTTATGCCTTCATCGTAATAAAGTTCTGAAATAGCGTTAACCAAAGGAACGTATGTTTCTGCCATACATTCGTAAAGGTTTTCTTCCCCGAAAGGCCACATACCTGCTTTACGATAGTAAGGTAAATGTGAGTGTAACATAAAAACAAATTGACCTGTTGCCATTTAAATTGCCTCCAATCTTCAAAATTATATTTATTAATATAATTCATTTATGTACAATATATATATACCACAAATGATTAAAAAATATAATACTATTTAACTAGTCCTGTTGAATAATGTTACAAATTGAAATATTTATTATTTGGAGTATGTTTATTGACTAAATTAAAATAAAATAATAAAATTATAATTAAGTTTGTGTATAAAGGAGGTCAATATGGAAGGAAAAGAATTAAATAAAGTTTGGTTAGCTGCATTATTATTTTGTATCTTTTTAGGAGTTTTTGGTGCTCATCGCTTTTATGTAGGTAAAACTCAAACAGCAGTCGCAATGCTATTAATCACATTACTTACAGGTTGGATTTTCGGGTTGGGTTTTTATATTACTGGTATTTGGGCTGTGATTGATTTAATTATGATTGCTACAGCACAATTTACGGATGGAAATGGCAAAATTCTAGCTTGGACCGTGTAGCTGAGGTGTTCTAAAAAATGAAGCAGCTCTTTTGAGCTGCTTCATTTTTTATTGTAGAATTCGTATAATATCATAAATTTGTTTTAATTTGTGTTTTGAACAGTTGCGCAGGATGGAATTAATATTTATAATTAAATTTTCATCGCTTTGGCTGTTTGTCAATAATAGCTCAATCGGTTCAAGATTAAAATTTTTACATATTTTATCAATAGTATCCGATGTGGGTTGATATCTGTTTCTTTCTAAATTGGAAAGTCCCTGTATGCTTAAACCGATTTTTTCAGCAAACTCTTCTTGTGTCAAACCATGTTTAATACGTAACTCTTTAATATTTGTATTTATTAGTTTTTGATATTTCATTATTAATAGATTATATTATTTCTCTAATTAGTTTAATAAACTAATTAGAGAAATATATGGCTATATAGTGTAACAAAATGTTAAAAATATTCCAATATAAAGCAATAAAATCATATAATATTTTTTATTATATAAGTAAGCGAATTTGTGCTTAGAGAGTATACACACGAAAGGAGATTATTATGTCAATGGACGGTATTAATGGTGTTTTTGACAAGGCATTAGAAGCTTTAAAAACAGGCAAAGTAAAAGAAGGTGACGAAATTCAACAATCACCAAAAAAAATTCAAATTAAAATGAACAAATTCGAAGGCGGTGATGCTCAAAGAAAAGTAACGCAGGAAGTTATTAACAAGGCATTAAATGAGCCAAGTTCACATAAAGCGCTAAAGTTGCTGCTGGCAAACAGCCCTGTAGGTTTTGGTAATCAATCTTCATCTGTGGAACTTGAAAATCTTGGATATTTAGATACAGGTATGAGGCAATTTCATTTGGGAGCGCCGGTAGAGTTTGTGTCAAAAGATGGCGGAAGTGTCAAAGTGTATGATCAGGGGCTTATTGGTAATGACGGTAAACTTCACACTGATGCAGGGCCAAGAACAACTGTTTATAAAAACGGTAATTTTGAGCAAACAATGATTTATGATGAAAACGGTAAACTAACAGGCGGTAAAATCGTTATTAAAGATCAAGTTGCAGGATTCACAGAAAGGCAAATTGATTTTACTGTTGCGCCGGATGGTAAAATTACAACTTTTGAATAGTTTGTAAATTGGAGCTATTCTAATAATAAGATAATGTTGTCATAGTATGGCAAACATACAATAAAACAGAACCGACCACTTGGTCGGTTCTGTTTGAATTGTATGTTTGTAAAATATTAACGTTTAGAGAATTGGAATCTCTTACGAGCTCTTTTTCTACCGTATTTCTTACGTTCTTTAACACGTGGGTCTCTTGTTAATAAACCTTCAACTTTCAATACATTTCTGAATTCTTCATTAGATTTCAATAATGCTCTTGAAATACCGTGTCTTATTGCTCCGCATTGAGCAACAACACCGCCGCCTACTGCTTTTACTCTGATATCATATCTGTCTTGAGTTTCTGTTAAAACTAACGGACGATATACTAACATTTCAATTGCAGGACGATTTCCGATATAGTTCTTCAATGTTTTGCCGTTAACAAAGATTCTGCCTGAACCTTTTACTAATTTTACAACAGCGATGGAGGTCTTTCTTCTGCCTGTAGCCATTATAATATCTTTATTATCTGCCATTATTTAGCCTCCTTCTCTAATACGATTGGTTTTTGAGCCGCATGCGGGTGATCAGGACCAACGTATACTTTTAATTTTGTAAATTGTTCAGCACCCAAAGTGTTATGTTGTAACATACCGCGAACTGCATGTTCAATAACAATTCTCGGGTCACGCTCCATAACTTCTTTGAATGAAGCTGTTTTTAATCCACCAGGATATCCTGTGTGGTGTAAATAGATTTTATCAGTTTCTTTTTTACCTGATACTCTAACCTTGTCAGCATTGATAACGATTACGAAATCACCTGTGTCAACGTTTGGAGTATATTCAGGTTTATTCTTACCTCTTAAAATGTCTGCAACGCGAACTGCAAGACGGCCCAATGTTTCGCCTTCAGCATCAATTACATACCATTTTCTTTCTACTTCAAGAGGTTTTGCTGAATATGTTTTCATATTGCATTTTCTCCATTATCTTGGAGGTTTAGAGGTTTGGAGGTTTGGAGGTTCAGCAATACAGAAACTGCTAAACTTCCAATCTTCTAAACATCTGCACCTCTAGTATTCTACTTTCATTAATGTCAATCCGTACGGACTGACTGTTTGACCGGCCTTTCTGCGGTCTTTTGCTTCAAGAACCTTCAACATGTGTTCCGGTTCAAGATTATGTCCTTCTATTTCTAAAAGGGTTCCGACGATTGTTCTTACCATATTATATAGAAATCTGTTTCCTACAATATTAATAATAACTTTATCTCCTTGTCTTTCGACTTGAGCTTTTTCTATAAAACAGACTGTGCTCGGGTTCAGCGTACCGGAACTCTTAAAACTTGAAAAATCGTGTTCGCCAAGTAAATAATTTAGTGCTTTTTGCATCCTATCCGTATTTACTTCGAATTTCACTCTCATCAAATCGCCGTCAAACGCATTTTTGTATCTTCTGTTAATGAATTCAAATCTGTAATGACGTCTTTTGGCACTTTTTTGAGCATGGAAATTGTCATCCACAATTTTCAAATCACTGACCGAAATATCATCGGGTAATATCTCATTCAATTGATAGACAAATTTTGAAGCAACAATATCTTTGTCTGTATCAAAATGAACAACTTGTCCCAACGAATTTACGCCTTTGTCAGTTCTTCCGGAAAAGACTGTTTTAAATCGTCGGTTATTCGGTGCTCCGCTTTCTCCTTTTTGCGCTTGCAATTCGGGTTTGGCGTTGCTCCGTATTGAATTTATCAATGTACTGAGTGCTTTTTCAAGTTCTCCTTGTATTGTCGGCTCTATTTCGGAGTTACTTTCAAATTGAATTTGGCTTCCTAAATAGTTTTTGCCAATATATTGAACTTTTAAAGCATATCGCATATTGAAATTACACCAATTGAATCAGTGCCATTTCAGAAGCATCACCGCGTCTTGGAGGCATATGATATATTCTTGTATAGCCGCCTTTTTTATCAGCATATTTTTTGCCGATAACTACAAACAATTTTCTTAATACTGTTTGCGCAGTGAGTTTTTTATCTTTTTGAGGTGCATCAAAAACTTCACCTGATTGCATATCCATATATTTACCTGTTTCTTTGTTATAAATATATCTTGCTGCATTTCTGATAGAGTTTAAGTCACCTTTCTTTGCCATAGTGATAATTTTTTCAGCATAAGGTTTTAGAGCTTTTGCTCTTGCCAATGTTGTTGTTATTTCACCATGAACAAAAAGTTCTGTAGCTAAAGAGCGCAACAAAGCCTTTCTTTGGTCTTGTGCTTTCCCCAGCGTATGTTTTTTAGTTTGGTGTCTCATTGTTGTGTTTCCTTATAATAAGTATTGTAACTTTATTTTGTTTAAAGGTTGAATAGTTTAATGGTTGAATAGTTATTACGGTGCTTCGCACTTTATTTTATTCTTTGAAGGATTGAAATAAACATTTCAACTGTTCAACCTTTCAACCATTCAGCCTGCTAAGCTTTGCTTAGCCAATCAAATCTTCTTCTTCAATCGGGTTAGGAGCTAATTCTAATCCGAAGTGATGTAATCTTTCGATTACTTCATCAGAAGATTTTTTGCCGAAATTCTTGATGTTTAATAAATCATGTTCTGATTTTTTCAATAATTCCGACATAGAATTGATGCTTGCACGTTTCAAGCAATTGTATGCTCTAACGGACAATTCCAATTCTTCGATAGTCATTTTTGGTTCCTCATCAACAACAATAACTTCTTCTTCAATTTGAGGAATAGAAGTCATTGAAGCTTGACCCGTAATTGATGCAATTTGCATGAAGTGTTCAATTAATAAATTAGAAGCTTTGCTTAATGCATTTTGAACATCAACAGAACCGTTTGACCAAATTTCAAGAGTTAATTTATCGTAATCTAATGAATCCCCTACACGAGTGCTTTCTACATTATAGCTTACACGTTTGATAGGCATGAATGTAGCATCAATAGGTAATACATCAATTGCATCGCCTTTCGCATCTCTTGGAACATCATGAGGAACGTATCCTTTACCTGTTTCTACAATAACATCAGCGTGGAATGATCCGCCATCAGCTACTGTACAAATTAACCAGTCAGGGTTTACAACCTTAACGCCGGCAGGTAATTGAATATCGCTTGCTAATACAGAACCAGGTTTGTCAACGTCTATTCTTAAATGTTGTGGTTCTTTTGAATCGGTTTTTACAACCAAACCTTTAAGGTTAAGAATTACGTCAATAACATCTTCTTGTACACCCGGAATTGCAGTATATTCATGAGTTATGCTTTCAATTCTTGTTGAAGTTACTGCTGTACCTTCAAGACTTGATAACAGTACTCTTCTTAATGCGTTTCCGATTGTAGTTCCGAAACCTCTTTCCAATGGTTCAATAACGAATTTACCGTATTGTGAACCGTCAGAATTTGTTGCTGTATCAACACATTTAATTTTTAATTCCATTATTTTTATCTCCTTAATTAGTTGAACGGCTGAAATGTTGAATGGTTGAATGGTTTTTAAGCTGTTAAACTTTTCAACCTCTAAACTATTCAACCAAATTGTTATTTCGAGTAGTATTCGATAACGAGTTGTTCCTTAAGTTCAGGGTCTAATTCTTCTCTTTCAGGAATTCTGTCGAATGTAATTTTCAATGCTGATTTATCTATTGTCATCCATGCCGGAGCACAAGCTAAATCAATCATTTCCAATACACTTTGAAGATATTTTGAACTTCTTGTTTTTACGGTAATTTCATCCCCAGGTCTTACTAAATATGACGGGATATCTACTTTTTTACCGTTTACAAGAACGTGTCCGTGATTAACAATTTGTCTTGTTTGTCTGCGAGTAATACCAAAACCTGCTCTGAATAAAATGTTATCAAGTCTTGATTCTAACAATTGTAAAAGAATAGTACCCGTAACGCCTTTTCTTCTTGCGGCTTCGTTATAATATCTTACGAATTGTTTTTCGCTAACAAGATATGTTAATCTGATTTTTTGTTTTTCTCTTAAATGAAGAGCGTATTCAGAAAGTTTTTTTCTTGCTGCACCGTGTTGCCCTGAAGCATTTTGGCGCATAGATGAAGTTAACTTTCTGTTTGATAAATCTTTTACTCCGTAATTGCGGAATAATTTTTCACTTGGTCCTGTGTATCTAGACATTTTTTTCTCCTTTACTTTTTGCGGGGCATCTATGGTTTGTGGATGGACTAAATCCCCAAGCCCCCGCGGTTAACTTATTGTTGAACGGTTTAATGGTTTAACGGTTGAATAGGTTATTTCGGTGCTTCGCACTTTTATTTAATTTATTGAAAGATAGGTAAAACCTTTCAACTATTCAACCCCTCAACCTTTCAACTGATTATACACGTCTTTTCTTTGGAGGTCTGCACCCGTTGTGAGGAATTGGTGTAACATCCTTGATTAACGTAATTTCTAATCCTGCTGCTTGAATCGCGCGGATTGCTGTTTCTCTACCTGACCCAGGCCCTTTGATATGAACTTCAACTTTTTTCATACCTTGGTCAATTGATTTTTTAGCTACCATTTCAGCAGCGGATTGTGCTGCGAACGGAGTGCCTTTTCTTGCTCCTTTAAAGCCTGAAGCACCTGCTGTTGCCCAAGCAATAGCATTACCTTGAGTGTCGGTAGAAGTTACAATTGTATTGTTAAAAGTAGATTGTATATGTACAACCCCTTGCAATACGTTCTTCTTTTCTTTTTTCTTTGTTGTTCTTGGTCTTGCCATTTTTACTTTCCTTTATATTGTTTTAATTTCTTATTACTTCTTACCTGCAATTGCAGCGCCTTTTTTGCCGCGTTGAGTTCTTGCGTTAGTCTTTGTTCTTTGACCTCTGCAAGGAAGTTTGCGTTTGTGACGAAGTCCTCTGTATGAACCGATTTCTTGCAAACGCTTAATGTTCATTGTTACTTCACGTCTTAAATCACCTTCAATGTGGTAATTTGATAATTCGTTACGTAATAATTTAATATCTTCATCTGTTAAGTTGTCTGTTCTTAAATCAGGTGAAATACCTGTTGCTGCTAAAATCTTTTTAGCTCTGGTTGGCCCGATACCGTAAATATAGGTTAAGGCGATTTCCATTCTTTTGTTACGAGGTAAGTCTACCCCTACTAATCTTGCCATGTTTTTCTCCTTTTCTTTGGCTTTTTAGATGTCAAGATGTCATGAAGTCAAGAGGTCAAGCTTTTACATCTTATATTTGTAACAGGCTTGCCTTCTTGGCATCCTGCCTTCTTGCCTTCCGTGTTACCCTTGTCTTTGTTTGTGTTTAGGGTTTTCACAAATTACGGCAATTCTGCCTTTTCTTTTGATACATTTGCATTTGTCGCAAATTTTCTTTACTGATGATCTTACTTTCATTTTTCATTTCCTTTTTATATTAATTGTGAGATGTGTTTTTTTGTTTAATGGTTTAATAGTTAATGGGTTGAATGGTTATTACGGTGCTTCGCACTTTTATTTAATTCTCTAAATGAAACAAACTGTTTAACTATTTAACTTTTAAACCATGAGTTATTTCAATCTGAATGTTATTCTTCCTTTTGTCAGGTCATAAGGTGTCATTTCTACTCTGACCTTGTCGCCAGGAAGGATTCTTATGAAATTTTTTCTGATTTTGCCTGAAATATGTGCCAAAATTTCGTGATCATTTTCCAATTTTACTTTGAACATTGCGTTTGGCATTGATTCTATTATTGTTCCGACAAATTCAATTACGTCTTTTGCCATAAATTACCTCTTTTTCGGCTTGCGTTTTTGCATAACATGCTATTTTAAAGTTTACTTGCTAAAACTTTGATTGCAAGCAGTTTTTTAATTGCAGTAACAATAAATTTACTCAAATGTCCCCGCGTGTTTTTATTAAAATAAAGCAGAACTGAATATAGCTTAATCGTGCCAAAATCCTTTTAAATTCTGCGAAGTTATAATAGATGTAAATTTTTGTAAAGTTTCTAATTTGAGTATAATTATATAAACATGCGAATAGTGTTAACAGATTTCACACATATTTAATTTTATGGTAGTATGTGTCTATGCAAACAGAGTTAGAAACAGTTATAATAAAGCGAATGACTAAAAAGGATATTGACGGTGTCATTGCAATAGAAGAAAAAGCTTACGGTCCTCACCATTGGTCGAAAGATTCGTTTATGAATGAATTAAACAATGATTTAGCATATTACTATTCGCTTTTTACAAATGACGGGCATTTGGCAGCTTATGCCGGCTGTTGGCATGTGTTGGAGGAAGCGCATATAACTAATGTAGCTGTTTCTGTGGATTATAGAAAAAGGCATTATGGTGAAGCATTATTAAAGCGTATAATTGATGACTGCTACGAAGAAATGATAAAGTATATTACTTTAGAAGTGCGTGTTAGTAATACTCCTGCAATAAATTTGTATTCTAAATACGGTTTTACATCTTTCGGAACAAGAAAAAAATATTATCAGGATAATAATGAAGATGCTTTGATTATGTGGACAAAAAATATATTTTATGATGAATTTAAACTATCATATCAAAAAATCACAAAAGAATTAGAGGAGAAAATTAATATCAAATGAGTGAAGAAGTCTTAATTCCAAAAATGAAAAGACTTGATAACAAACAAAAAAAAATTAAAATTCCATTATTGAATTTGTTATTAATTTTTGTTTGCACAATTTTGCTTGTTGCTTCAACATTTATTAATATTGATTTAAAGCATTATATTATTCCGCACGTCCTTTTTTACTCTTA
>OMVC01000001.1 GCA_900314375.1 uncultured bacterium | reverse complement strand
ATAGCACCACCGGACGCATTTTTACCAATTGCTGTGGAAATTGCAGAGTTGTCGCGAAGAATAACATCAAGTGAATCTATCGTTTCACCTGACGGGTTATTTATTGCGCCACCATACACATCGTCTGTTTGGCTTTCTGCGTGCTGATTTTCAATTACAGTTTGCTCGGCATTGGCATTCACGCCCAAAAAGCTTAATCCTGCCAAGGCAGCGACAGATAAAGCTTTTATAAATTTGCCATTATTATTCAACTTCATACGTTTAGTCATAACTTTAGCACCTCGTGTTTTGAAACTAACCTTCTTAATTTATAAGTCGGCAAGTTCTGCGTAAATCTTTAGGGTTTTAAAAAATTATTTACAAATAGAAATATTATATATCCGTTATATATATTGTACACCATGTTTTAAAAAAATTAAAGTGGTTTATTAAAAATCTTAACATTAAGTCACATGAACTGCAAAAGTTATGCCTGCATTTAATATTTATTTATATAGCTGTAAATATGTCATTATTTGTGTTATAAGTTTATATAGAGGTAAAATTGAAACATTCAAAACTTACATTATTGATATTTGCAGCCCTTATTTTAGGTGTTATTTTCGGACATTTTTGTCCTGATATGGCAGTTAAAATGAGAGTTTTAGCGGTTATATTTTTAAGAATGGTGAAAATGATAATTGCGCCATTATTATTTGCGACGCTGGTTATTGGACTTGCAGGGCATGGTGATGTGAAAAAACTCGGAAAAATCGGGCTAAAAACCATTATATATTTTGAAATTGTTACAACATTAGCGCTCATAATCGGTTTAACCATGGGAAATATATTTAACCCCGGCAGAGGCTTCGGAACCGGAGTTGCTAATCCGCAATTATTAAAAGAAGCGGGTTTGATGGCTGTTACAACTCCGCATACGTCTGTTTCCGAAATGATTATGAATATTTTTCCGACAAGTATTATTCAATCAATGGCGGAAGGAAATTTGCTTCAAATAGTTGTTTTTGCAATATTTTTTGCCGTTGCAATTTGTGCTGTCGGGCAAAAAGCAAAACCTGTTATGGATGTTTTGGAATCGGTTTCACAAATAATGTTTAAATTTACCGAATATGTTATGTATTTTGCGCCTTTGGGTATATTCGGCGCAATTGCGGCAACTGTTGGTTCTAACGGTTTATCAATATTAAAAAATTATTTCAAAATAATTTTTTCATTATATACGGCATTAGCGGTATTTGTATTGTTGGTACTATTTATCGCTTGTAAATATGCAAGGATTTCTTTAAGAAATTTGTTAAAAGTCATTCAAGAACCTGCGTTTTTAGCGTTTACAACGGCAAGTTCAGAGGCGGCTTTTCCTAAAGCAATTGATTTGATGGAAAGATTTGGTGTTCCGCAAAATATTGTCAGTTTTGTTATGCCGACAGGATACACCTTCAATTTAGACGGCAGTACGTTATATCTTGCAATGGCTGTTATATTTTCATCTCAAATTTGCGGTATTGATTTAGGACTAAATCAACAAATTTTGATAATGCTTGCACTGATGCTTACAAGCAAAGGAATTGCAGGTGTTCCGAGAGTTTCACTTGTAGTATTGGCAGGAACTTTAGCAAGTTTCAATATCCCATTAATCGGGGTTGCAATACTTTTAGGGATTGATCAAATTCTTGATATGGGAAGAACAACTGTTAACCTTGTCGGGAACTGTGTAGCTACGGTTGTAATTGCACGGTGGGAAAACGTTTTTGATTATGATAAAATGAATTCATATATAAAAGAATGTGATAATGAAGGCGGAGTTTGGAATATTATTACCCCCAAAACCGCATCTGAAACAATAAATGTTACGGAAGAAGAAACAAAAGGATAAATTAAGATGACTGAAACAACAGAACAAAAACAGTATAAGGACACTTTAAATTTGCCTCAAACAACTTTATCAATGAGAGCAAATGCAACACAAAAAGAACCTGAAATTCAAAAATTTTGGGAAGAAAACAAAATTTATGAAAAAATGTTAGCAAACAGGGATAAAACAAATTCTTTTGTTTTGCATGACGGCCCTCCGTATTTAAGCTCCGAAAAAATTCACGTCGGAACTGCTATGAACAAAATTTTAAAAGATATTTTAATCAAATATAAAACTCAAAAAGGTTATTATGCTCCGATGGTTCCGGGGTATGACGGACACGGATTGCCTATTGAAAATGCCGTTGTAAAAAATATCAAAGGCGGCAGACATTCAATAACAGAAGGTGAATTGAGAGCAAAATGCAGAGAATTTGCACATAAAAATCTTAAAGGACAAGAAAATGAATTTCGTCGCTTGGGCGTTCTTGGAAATTGGGAAAATCCGTATTTGACGATTAATCCTGAATACGAAGCGGAACAAGTAAGAGTTTTTGGCGAAATGTATAAAAGAGGATACATTGAAAAAGGTTTAAAACCTGTATATTGGTGTGCATCTTGTGAAACAGCTTTAGCAGAAGCCGAAGTTGAATACGCAGATGTCTCTTCAAAATCAATATATGTCAGATTTGAATTTGACAAAGACAGTCTGGAGAAATTGCGTAACAAGTTTAGCTTCCTGCCTTCTTGTCCTGTGTATGCTATTATTTGGACCACAACTCCTTGGACAATTCCTTCAAACGTCGCAATATCAATGCATCCGAGATTTGAATACAGTTTATTTGAAAAAGACGGAGAGGTTTATGTTGTTGCAACGGATTTATTGGGTTCTTTCTTGGCTGATGTCGGTTGGGAAGAAAGTGATATCAAAGTTGTCGGAACTGCAATCGGACAAGATTTTGAATTGTTGGAAGTTAAACATCCTTTGATTGACAGAAATTCAAAAATAATTCTCGGCGAACATGTAACACTTGATGCAGGTACGGGTTTGGTTCATACAGCTCCGGGACACGGTTTGGAAGACTACGAAGTTGGCTGCAAATACGGGATTGAAGTATTATCACCGTTAGATGCTTCGGGTTGTTGGACTGAAGAAGGACGTATTCCTGAATTAGTCGGAGTGCCTTATTATAAAGGTAATGATATGGTAATTGATATGCTGACTGATAAGAAAGCTTTAGTATATCAAAACGAAATTAACCACAGTTATCCGCATTGTTGGAGATGTAAGCACCCTGTAATTTACCGTGCAACTCCGCAATGGTTTGTTAAGGTTGATAAATTCAGAGATAAAGCATTAGATGCTATTCATAATGTAAAATGGATTCCTGCAAGCGGAGAAAACAGAATAGGTAATATGGTTGAAAGCCGTACGGATTGGTGTATTTCGCGTCAAAGAGCGTGGGGCGTTCCTATTCCTATATTCTATTGCGAAGATTGCGGAGAAGTTATTTGTAATGACGAAACGATAGAAAATGTTGCGCAAATTTTTGAAAAAGAAAGCTCTGATGCGTGGGTAAACAGAAGTGTTGAAGAACTTTTGCCTTCAGGTTTTGTATGTCCTAAATGCGGGAAAGCACATTTCCGTAAAGAAAAAGACATTATGGATGT